>CAZHSL010000155.1:0-6392 GCA_964535185.1 uncultured Corynebacterium sp. | reverse complement strand
TGTCGCCGGGCACGCCGTGCCCGTCGGCGTGCAGCGTGATCGCGAGCTCCGGCCGTGAGGTGTCCACGTCCTGCCGGTCGCGGATCATGGAGCCGCTGAACTGGTGGAGGATCAGCACCTTCTGCGGGAGGCCGTGCTCGGCCGTGAGATCCGCCAGCCACGTGCTCACCTCGTTGATCTCGGCCGCGGTGACCGAGCCGATCTGCTCGAGGTGCTTCTGCCCGGGCGCCAGCCGCCACTCGGAATCCAGCGCGAGCCCCACGTGCGGCGCCGTCAGCAGCTCCTCGTAGAGCTTCGCCTGGGTGAGGAAATCGGTGGTGCCGGGCTGCAGGTCCAGCACCACGTACACCCCGGCCTCGCCTGCGGCGTCGACCCATCCGCGCAGCGTGCCCACGCCGAGCGCGCGCGAGTAGTCGCCGTCGTCGCCCGATTCCGAGGAGGCGATCGTGCTGATGATCTCGAAGGCGGGCACCAGCGGCTCCTCCACGAGGCCCTCGTACTCCGCGGCGAGCTCCTGGGCCCGGGTGATGGACTGCTCGATGCCCTGCTCTCCGAGCACGCCGAGGGACGGGGTCCCGGGAGCGCCGTACATGGCCACCATCCGCCGCCCCGGGAAGGCGGTGATCCCGCCGCCGGGCAGCTCCGGGGCGGTGAGCGCGCCCTGCAGTGCACCCTGCCAGGCATCGGCCGGGCCGAAGCTCTCGCCGAGCGCGAGGACCCCGCGGGCCGGATCGTCCCCGGCCGCCGCTCGCGCCGCGGTGACGGACTCGCCGCTGCGGCCCACGTCCCCGCCGGGGAACTCGGTGACGGTGCCGCCCGCGGCCTCGACCAGGGCGACCGCGGCCGCGCGCGCCGGCAGCTCTTGCGCCGGGTCCACGCACAGCGTGACGGCGAGCGGGTGCCCCTCCCGCCGCACCTGCGGCAGCTCGACGTCAGCCGTGGACGGGTCGAGCTCGACCACCTCGACGTCCCCGTCGAGACCGTCGATCGTCGGGCCCGCCGTGCTCATCACGGTCCGGGCGCCGAGCCGGGAGAGCTCCTCGGCCACCGGCTCGCCGGTACCCACCAGCGCCGGGAGACCGGCCTCGGCGGCGCGAGCGGGAAGCTCCTGCGGTGAGTCCTCGGCGACGACCACGGCGACGTCCGCGGAGTCGAACAGGGCCCTGCTGAGCGCCACGGCGGTCCCGGCCGGATCCTGCCCGGGCAGCACCGTCGAGGCGGGCGGTTCGGGCACGAGCACCACGTCGACCGTCCCGCCGTCCGACGTGCACGCACCGAGGGTGCCCATCAGTGCGAGAGCCGCCGCTCCCGTGAACGTCCTGCGGGAGACCGTCCCGTCCTCGCGTCCTCGTGCACCCACTGGTCACGCACCTCTCCTCGGGCGGCCTGGCCCGGGATCGCGACGGATCGCCGGGCGCGGCCATCGTGTCAGAGGCGCGCGGGTGCGCGGAACCGCCGCCCGACCGCGCGTCCGGGTGCGCTCAGATCGGGCAGGGCACCTCGACCGGCTGCCGGTCCGTCAGCTCGACCTCGACGGTCGCCTCGCCGCAGCGCACCCGGTGGGTGCCGAGGGCGCCGGGCCCCGTCGCCCGCAGGGTCAGCGCGGTGAGCGCGCCGCCCTTCCAGGCCATGTCCACCGCGATGCCGGGCCGGGCGCGCAGGCCGCGCACCGATCCCTCGGCCAGCAGCGGCGGCACGGCGGGCAGCAGCTCGATCTCGCCGCGGTGGCTCTGCAGCAGGCACTCCGCGAGCGCGGCGACGATGCCGAGGTTCCCGTCGATCTGGAACGGGGGATGGGCGGAGAAGAGGTTCGGGTACAGGCCGCTGCGCTCGGTGCCGTCCGCGGTCTCCGCCGGGCGCAGGTAGAGCTCGAGCAGGGACTGGACCCGGTCCGCCCGTCGCAGCCGCGCCCACAGCGCCGCCTTCCACACCAGGGACCAGCCGGTCGCCTCGTCCCCGCGGGCCTCGAGCGCGCGGGCCGCCGCCTGCTCGTGGCGCGGATCCGGGACGTCCTCGCCGGGGTAGAGGAAGCCCAGGTGGGAGACGTGCCGGTGGTGCGGCTCCGCCTCCTCCAGCCCGTCGCGGTGCCACTCGAGGGCCCGGCCGTCGGCCCCGATCCGCGGCCCCGGGACCAGCTCCAGGGCCGAGGCGGCGCGCTGGACCACCGGGTCCTGGGCGCGGTCCAGGAGGGCGGCGGCGTCGAGCAGCTGCCGGGCGTTCTCCCGCAGCAGCCAGCGGTCCATGCCGGCACCCTCGGTGAGGCTCACCGCGGTGCCGTCCGCGGTGAGCCAGCGGTTCTCCGGCGAGGTGGAGGGGAAGGTGGCCAGGTGCCCGTCGGCGCTCTCATGCAGCAGGCCGAGCGCGAAGGCGACCGCCTCGCGCAGCGCCGGGAAGCGCTCCCGGGCGATCTCCTCGGCGCTGCGGCCGCTGAAGCCCGCCAGGGAGGTCAGCTCCCGCTCGAGCCACAGCCCGCCCATCGGCCACGTCGCCCAGGAGGGTTCGCCGCGCACCGGGTCGGTGTACCCCCAGGGATCGCTGTTGTGGTGGACCACCCAGCCGTCGGCCCCGTAGAGCCGGTGCGCGGTCTCCCGGCCCGCCTCGCGCAGCATCCCGACGTACTGCTCGAGCGCCGCGGCGGCGTCGGGCACGTGCGCGATGCCGGCGGCCCAGTGGTTCATCTCGAGGTTGATGTTCACCGTGTAGTTCGAGGACCACGGGGCCTCGAGCTGCGCGTTCCACAGCCCCTGCAGGGTCGCCGGCGGAAGGCCCGGGCGGGAGGCGGAGGCCAGCAGGTAGCGGCCGTAGGCGAAGGAGGTCGCCAGCAGCTCGGCCTCCGCGGAGCCGCTCAGCTGCAGGGCGACCTCGTGGGCGCCCGGCAGGGGACGGCCCCGGTGGCGGCAGCGCAGCTCCTCCTCGCCGCGGGCGAGGGCGGCCTCGGCCTGCGCGCTCGCCTCCTCGAGCGCCTCGTTCACCGCCCTGTCGGGAGCCCGGCCGAGCCCCTGCCACGTGGTCGCGATCGCGCACACCACCAGCAGGCGCTCGCCCTCGCGCCGGGTGCGCACCACGACTGCGGCCCGGCTCGCCCCCTCGGGGTCCCAGCCGATCTGCTCGCTGCGGCGGAACTGGTTGCCGGGGACGTCCGACGGGGCGCGCAGCACCACCGTGAGGCTCCCGTCCCCGCTGTCGCGCTGCTCCTCGTGCAGCGGGGAGTCGAGCTCGAGCACCGGGCGGGCCCCCGCGGGGCAGGGCATGGCGTGGACCAGCACGTCGTCGGCGACGCTCGCGAAGGTGAGGTGCTCGCCGTCCTCGGCGAGCACGCGGTGCTCGGCGCCGTGGAGGTCCAGGATCCGCTCCGCGGCAGGTGCGGCAGGTGCGGCAGGTGCGGCAGGCGCGGCGGCCCCGGCGGCGTCCGCACCGGCGGCCGGCTCCAGGCGCACGGTCAGGTCGCCGACGGGCAGATAGGCCTGCGACCACGAGGCGCCGAGGTGCTCGATCTCGGCCTGCGCCTCCGGCACCGCACCGCTCTCGAACAGGGCCCGCGAGCGGGTCAGGGCGGCCTCGGCCTCCCGGCGCGGGGTGCGATGGGGCGCATCGACCCCGGGCGCGCCGGACCACAGCGTCGACTCGTTCAGGGAGAAGCGGGGCCGGGCGGGGTCGCCCCAGACCATCGCGCCGAGCCGACCGTTGCCGAGCGGCAGGGCCTCGAGCCAGCGCTCGGCGGGGCCGCGACGGGAGAGGGCGGGAGTGGGGGTCACTGGACGTGCCTTTCGTCGGGTGCCGGGGACGGCCGGGCCACCTCGCCCCTCGCGCCGTCGTCGGCCACATCCTCTCCGAGGGAGGAGGTGGAGGCCTTCCTACGCGACATCCTGTGAGGCAGGCCACTGGTTGCCGGGTCTTGTCGGTCCGTCGGGAGCCTGCGGGCCGCACCACCGGACAAGCGCTTGCCGGGACCGGCGCCGATGTGCTTGACTGGCGCGGACGGAAAGCGGTTACCGCTCGCGAGGGTGCGAGTGCGCGGCCACAGACGAAGGAGAGCAGTCACATGGCAGAACGCAGGATCGGGATCATCGTCAACGGCGCGACGGGACGGATGGGCTACCGCCAGCACTTGGTGCGCTCCCTGCTCGCGATCCGGGAGCAGGGCGGGGTGGAGCTCGCCGACGGCGACCGCCTCGTGCCGGACCTCCTGCTCGTCGGCCGCAACGAGGAGAAGCTGCGCGGCGTGGCCGAGAAGCACGGCCTGACGAACTGGACCACCGACGTCGATGAGGCGCTCGCGACGGACGGCTACGAGGTCTACTTCGACGCCCTGGTCACCAACCTGCGGGTGGAGAACCTCAAGAAGGCGATCGCCGCCGGCAAGGCGATCTACACCGAGAAGCCCACCGCCGAGTCCTTCGAGGACGCCCTCGAGCTGGCGCGGCTCGCGAAGGAGCACGGCACCGTCAACGGCGTGGTCCACGACAAGCTCTACCTGCCCGGCCTGCTCAAGCTGCGCCGCCTGATCGACTCCGGCTTCTTCGGCGAGATCCTCTCCGTGCGCGGCGAGTTCGGCTACTGGGTCTACGAGGGCGACTGGCAGACCGCCCAGCGCCCCTCCTGGAACTACCGCTCCGAGGACGGCGGCGGCATCGTCGCGGACATGTTCCCGCACTGGAACTACGTCATCGAGGAGCTGTTCGGCCGCATCGAGGACGTCTACGCCCAGACCGCCACGCACATCGGCCGGCGCTGGGACGAGAAGGGCCAGGAGTACACCGCCACGGCCGATGACGCCGCCTACGGCGTCTTCCGCCTCGAGGGCGGCACCGTGGTGCAGATGAACTCCAGCTGGGACGTGCGCGTCCACCGCGACGAGCTGGTCGAGTTCCAGGTCGACGGCACGAAGGGCTCCGCCGTCGTGGGCCTGCACGGCGCCCGCATCCAGCCCCGCGAGGCCACCCCGAAGCCGGTGTGGAACCCCGACGTCAAGGACGGGCACGACTACCGCGCCGACTGGATTGAGGTCCCCGACAACGAGCAGTTCGACAACGGCTTCAAGGTGCAGTGGGAGGACTTCCTGGCCTCGTACGCCGAGGGCCGCGAGTACCCCTTCGACTTCCTCTCCGGTGCGCGCGGCGTGCGCCTGGCCGAGGCCGGGCTCACCAGCTCCGCCGAGGGCCGCCGCATCGCGCTCGACCCGCTGACGGAGGTGTGAGCATGACGGACTCCCTGCAGCTGACCCTGGTGGACGAGGACGGCTCGCTGCGACGCATCCCGCTCGCCGAGGCGCCCGCCTTCGCCCGCCCCACCGCGCCGCTGCGCTCCCGCGTGGTCTACGCGGCGGTGCACGTGGTGCCGCAGGTGCACGGGGACAACACCCCCGGCGCCCCCGCGGACATCGACTGGGACGCCACCCTCGCCTTCCGTCGCACCATGTGGTCGCGCGGGCTCGGCGTGGCCGACGCGATGGACACCGCCCAGCGCAACATGGGCCTGGACCCGGCGGCCACCCGTGAGCTCATCTCCCGTACGGCCGACGCCGCCCGCGACGCGCTCGCCGACCCCGAGATCAGCGCCGTGTTCCCCGCCGACGCCGCGGTGAGCGACCTGGTGGTCGCCGGCGTGAACACCGACCAGCGCAGCGAGCAGTCGCTGAGCCTGGACGAGATCGTGGAGGCGTACCTCGAGCAGCTGCGCGCCACCGAGGCCACCGGTGCCGGGGCCGTGCTCATGGCCAGCCGCCACCTCGCCCGCACCGCGACCAGCGCCGAGGAGTACGAGGACGTCTACCGCCGCGTGCTCGAGCAGGCGACCGCGCCCGTGGTCCTGCACTGGCTGGGCACCGTCTTCGACCCGCAGCTGGGCGGCTACTTCGGCAGCGACGACCCGGCCGAGGGCGCCGATGTGCTGCTGCGCATCATCGAGCGCGACCCCTCGAAGATCCGCGGCGTGAAGATGAGCCTGCTGGACGACGCCGCCGAGATCGCCGTGCGCGAGCGCCTCCCGGAGGGCGTGCGCATGCTCACCGGGGACGACTTCCACTTCTCCCACCTCATCGTGGGCGACGGGACCTGCACCACCGCGGCCGACGGGGAGCAGGTGGCCGGCGAGTACTCCGACGCCCTGCTCGGCGCCTTCGCCGCGACCGCCCCCGCAGCGTCCGCCGCCGTGCAGGCGCTGGACGCCGGGGACCCGGAGGAGGCCCGCCGCATCCTCGACGCCTCCGAGGTGCTGGGCCGCCACGTGTTCTCCGCCCCCACCTTCCACTACAAGACCGGGGTGGCGTTCCTGGCCTGGCTGAACGGCCATCAGCAGGCCTTCACGATGGTGGGCGGCATGCACGCCGCCCGCAGCCTCCCGCACCTCTCGCGCACCATCGAGCTCGCCGCCACCACCGGCAACCTCGAGGA
>CAZHSL010000154.1:0-6398 GCA_964535185.1 uncultured Corynebacterium sp. | reverse complement strand
CGGCGACCGCTCCGGCTTCGCGAAGATCGCCGCCGCCTCGGTGCGCACGGTGATGGCGGTCTCGGTGATCGGCGCCGCGATGCTGCTGGCGGCGGGTCCCGCCCTCGAGCAGTTCTTCCGTGTGATCGACCGCGCGGGAGCCACCGGTGTCGGCTCGACGACGGCCGGCCTGGCGCTGGGGCTCGTCGGCTTCGCCGTCGCGACGCAGTGCACGCGGATCCTCTCGGCCGCGCTGCGCGCCCGTGATGCCCTGCTGGTCGGGTCGCTGGGCTGGCTGGTCGCCGGCGTGGTGATCCTCATCGTCGTGCTGCCGAGCCCGCAGCGCTCCGCCGCCGAGGCGGCGACCGTCTTCGCTCTCGCGATCACGCTGGGCATGGCGCTGTCCGGGCTGATGGGCCTGTCTCGGATCGCCGACGTGCTCGAGCACGGCGGCCACCTGGCCCAGGTGCGCCGCACCGCGATCGTGGTCCCGTTCGCGGTGCTGGCCGGCGGCGTCCCGGGCCTGCTGCTGGGCAAGCAGCTGGTGACCTCCGACGCGGGCGGGGTGAGCACGGTGCTGGTCGGCCTCCTGTGCGGCCTGGTCGCCGCACTCCTCTCGGCGGGCCTGATGGCCGCGGCCGATCCCGAGACCACCCGTCGGCTGATCACCCGCGTCCGGGCCGGACGCCACGGGGTGGTGACGGGGCAGCCATGAGGATCCTGCTGGTGCGTCCCACCGCGAGCGGCGGGCTCGCCGCCCACGTCGATCACGAGCTGGCCCTGCTCACCGCCGCCGGCCGGGACGTCGCCGAGGCACCGGTGCTGATCGGGGAGCGCCCGCACACCCTCGCCGACCTGCGCACCGTGCGCACGCTGCGGGCCGTCCTCACCGCCTCACCGGCCCCCGTCGTGCTCCATGCCCACGGGCTGCGGGCCGGGGCGCTGTCCGCCCTTGCGGCCCGGGGCCGCCGCGGGAGGCTGGTGGTCACGCTGCACAACCGCACCGTCGGCTCCCGCGCCGGCCGGGCCGTCGGCGCCGCGCTGCTGCGGATCCTGGCCCGCGGCGCCGACACCGTGCTCGCCGTCTCCCCGGACCTCGCCGAGGCCGCCCGGCGCGCCGGTGCCGCAGACGTGCGGCATGCGGTGATCCCCGCCCCGGAGCCGTCCGGTCCGGAGCCGCCCGCGGCGGGACCGGCGACCGTCGGCGGCGCGGACGGCGGGGCAGGTGCCGCACGGCTCGAGATCCTGGTCATCGCCCGTCTGGCCCCGCAGAAGGGACTGCACGACCTGCTGGATGCCGCCGCCGTGCTCCGCGACGGCCCACCGGTGCGGATCCGGGTCGCCGGGGACGGTCCGCTGCACGAGGAGCTGTCCGCCCGCATCCGCGCCGAGCACCTCCCGGTGGAGCTGCTCGGACGCCGCGACGACGTCCCCGCGCTGCTCGCCGATGCCGACCTGGTCGTCTCCGCAGCCCGGTGGGAGGGGCAGCCGGTATCGCTCCAAGAGGCTCTCCGGGCCGGCAGGGCGATCGTCGCGACCGACGCGGGCGGGACCCGCTGGGTCACCGGGGAGGCCGCATCCCTGGTGCCCGTCGGCGACCCCGCCGCGCTCGCCGCAGCGATCACGGCGATGGCCGCTCCCGAGGCGCGCCGGGCCGCCGAGACCGCCTCCCGCCGCCGGGCCCGGGACCTGCCCACCGCTGAGGACCTGCTCGCCCAGCTCGACGAGGTGCTCGTCGCGGACGCCCGAGGCTGGTAGGTTGAGGGTCCGTGGCAGACACCAGCGCGAGCACCCCTCAGTCAGGCACCGGTCCCATCCCCCGCAGAGGGACGGTCCCCACGGCCAAGCCCTTCCGGAACCCGGGCGCCGCCAAGCACATCTTCGTCACCGGCGGCGTCGTCTCGAGCCTCGGCAAGGGGCTGACGGCCTCCTCGCTGGGCATGCTCCTGCGCAGCCGCGGGCTGCGGGTGACGATGCAGAAGCTCGATCCGTACCTCAACGTGGATCCGGGCACCATGAACCCCTTCCAGCACGGCGAGGTGTTCGTCACCGAGGACGGCGCCGAGACCGATCTGGACATCGGCCACTACGAGCGCTTCCTCGACGAGGACCTCACCGCCGCCGCGAACGTCACCACCGGGCAGGTGTACTCGACCGTCATCGCCAAGGAGCGGCGCGGCGAGTACCTGGGGGACACCGTCCAGGTCATCCCGCACATCACCGATGCGATCAAGCAGTCGATGCGCTCCCAGGCCCATGACGACGTGGACGTGGTGATCACCGAGATCGGCGGGACCGTCGGCGACATCGAGTCCCAGCCGTTCCTCGAGGCCGCGCGCCAGGTGCGCCAGGACATCGGGCGCGAGAACGTCTTCTTCGTGCACGTCTCGCTGGTGCCCTTCATCGGCCCCTCCCAGGAGCTGAAGACCAAGCCCACACAGCACTCCGTGGCCGCGCTGCGCTCGATCGGCATCCAGCCCGACGCGATCGTGCTGCGCGCGGACCGCGAGCTGCCCGCCTCCGTGAAGGCGAAGATCTCCTCGATGTGTGACGTCGACCCCGACGCGGTCGTCACCTGCGCGGACGCCCCGTCGATCTACGAGATCCCGCTGGTGCTGCACGGGGAGGGGCTCGACGCCTACGCGATCCGCCGACTCGACCTGCTCAGCCACGACGCCGACTGGACGCAGTGGGAGGAGCTGCTGCGCCGGGTGCACGACCCCGCCTACGAGGTCACCGTCGCGCTGGTGGGCAAGTACGTCGACCTGCCCGATGCGTACCTCTCGGTCACCGAGGCGCTGCGGGCCGGCGGCTTCCACCACCGGGCGAGGGTGGTGCTGCGGTGGGTCGAGGCGGATCTCTGCGCGAGCCCCGAGGGTGCCGCCGAACAGCTGAAGGACGTCGACGCGATCGTCGTGCCCGGCGGCTTCGGCGTCCGCGGGGTCGATGGGAAGGTCGGCGCCCTCCACCACGCCCGCACCCGCGGCGTCCCCGCTCTCGGGCTGTGCCTGGGCATGCAGTCGATGGTGATCGAGTACGCCCGCCACGAGCTCGCGCTGCCCACCGCGCACTCCACGGAGTTCGACCCGGCCACCGCTCACCCCGTGGTGGCCACGATGGCGGAGCAGGAGGCCGTCGTCTCCGGCACCGGTGATCTCGGCGGCACGATGCGCCTGGGCACCTACCGGCACACCCTGGTCGACGGGTCGCTGGTGGCACGCACCTACGGCACCCTCGAGGTCTCCGAGCGGCACCGGCACCGCTACGAGGTCAACAGCGCCTACGGCGAGCGGCTCCAGCAGGCGGGACTGCGGATCTCGGGCACCTCGGTGCTCGAGGACGGCCGCTCGCTGGTGGAGTTCGTGGAGCTCGATCCGCAGGAGCACCCCTTCTACGTCGGCACCCAGGCCCACCCGGAGCTGAGATCCCGCCCCACCCGCGCGCACCCGCTGTTCGCCGGCCTGATCGGCGCCGCGGTCGAGCTGCAGAAGGCCACCCGCCTGCTGGAGGTGCCCCCGCCCGAGCCGGACGAGCCACCGCACGACATCCCCCCGCGGTCCACGACCGCGACGATCCCGCAGGAGCGAGCATGAGCAGCCACGCACACACCGACGGACCGGACCGCGGCACGGAGGCCCCGGTGCGCGACGAGCCGGGGCGGCGGCCCGTCGCCGCTCGGCGACGAGTGCACGAGGGCATGGTCTTCGATTTGGTCCGGGACACCGTCGACTTCGCCGAGGGCGTGCGCTTCGACCGCGAGTACGTCTGGCACACCGGTGCCGTGGCGGTGCTCGCCCTCGACGAGCAGGACCGGGTGCTGATGATCCGGCAGTACCGCCACCCCGTCGGCCATGCGCTGTGGGAGATCCCGGCGGGCCTGCTCGACCAGGACGGCGAGGCACCGCACGTGGCCGCCGCCCGCGAGCTGGCCGAGGAGACCGGCTACGACCCCACCGAGATGCGCACCCTCGTGGACCTGCGCCCCAGCCCGGGCGGCAGCGACGAGGTGATCCGCGTCTACCTCGCCACCGGGGTACGCCGCAGCGAGGAGGAGTTCGAGCGCACCGACGAGGAGGCCGAGCTGGTGTCCCGCTGGGTGCCGCTCGGCGAAGCGGTCGATGCCGTGCTCGAGGGGCGCCTGAGCAACGCCACCACCGTCTCCGGGGTGCTCGCCCTGCAGGCGCTGCGTGCGAGCGGGAAGGGGCCCGAGGCGCTGCGCCCGGCCGACGCTCCGTTCATGGCGCGGCCCGGGAGGGACTGAGCGGGCCGGGGGTGCGGCGCGGCCTGCGGGCCGCGGTCTCAGCCCTGCTCGGTCAGGGCCCGATGGATCACCGGAGCGGCCTGCTCGACCTGCCAGGGCCTGGCCCCGAGCTCGGCCAGCTGCTCGGCGAGCACGGCCTCCGCCGGTGCCTGCTCGTGCTCCCACACCCAGCGGCGCAGCAGCGAGGGCTGCAGCAGGTTCTCCGGCGGCATCTCGAGGTCCTCGGCCCGCTGGGCCGTCGCGGCGCGCACCCGCTGGTAGCGCTCGAAGACCTCGGGGTACTTCTTCGACCACAGCTTGTGCGGCGGGGGGTAGGAGCGCTCGGTGCGCTCGGGCAGGTGCGCGGCCGGCAGCTCCAGCCCGGTCCGGGCCGCCTGCCACCAGATGTCCTTCCGGCGCAGCTTGGCCGGCAGCGCCCTGTCGAACGCCTCACGGCCCCGCGGAGCCTCCTTCGCCGCCGCCACCAGGTCACGATCCTTGATCACGCGGTGCGGGGAGAGGTCCTCCGCGCCGGCGATCTCGTCGCGTCGCCTCCACATCTCCCGCGCCGCGGCGAGCTGACGGACCGAGCGCAGCGAGCCGAGGCCGTGCAGCCCCCGCCAGCTCGAGGAGCGGGTGGGGCCGTGCTCCCGGGTGCGTTCGTGTTCGAACTCCTGACGGGCCCAGTCGTCCTTGCCGGCCGCCCGCAGCCGGTCCTCGAGGACGTCCCGGACCTCGATCAGCACCTCGACGTCCAGCGCGGCGTAGACCAGCCATCCCTCGGGCAGCGGCCGCCTGGACCAGTCGGCCGCGGAATGCTCCTTGGCCAGCCGCAGGCCCAGCGTGTCCTCGACGACCGCGCCGAGACCCACCCGCTCCATCCCCAGCAGCCGGGCCGCGAGCTCCGTGTCGAACAGCGCTCCGGGCCGCAGCCCGATCTCGGCGAGGCTGGGGAGGTCCTGGCCCGCGGCATGCAGCACCCACTCCCGCTCGGCGAGCAGGCGGATGAGCGTTCCCGGCATGGAGAAGGCGAGCGGATCGATGAGAGCCGTGCCGGCGGTGTCGGTGCGCAGCTGCACCAGGTAGGCCCGAGAGCTGTAGCGGTAGCTCGAGGCGCGCTCGGCATCCACGGAGACCGGCTCCTCGGGAGCGGAGGCGGCGGCCTCGCACCATGCCAGCAGCGGCTGGATGCGGTCGATGACCGGGACCAGGCCGTCCCGCGGAGCTTTCAGGGCGGTCACAGCGGGGGAGTCCGTCACCGGGCGTCACCGGCTTCCTCGGGGCGCGGGGCCCTCGCACGATGGGTGGGGGCGATCGGTGCGATCCGGGGCGGTGCCGGCGGCAGCCCACCGGCGGCGGCGAGCATCGCGGTCCAGGCCGCGAAGTGCGGCGCCAGATCGATCACGTCCCCCGCGGAGCCCTCGGCCGGCGGCTCCGGGGTCCAGGACACCCGCATCTCGACATCCACGGTGGAGGCGCGGGAGGCCAGCGCGCCGTAGGACTGGGAGACGACACGGGTGGCGGTGCAGCCCA
This sequence comes from uncultured Corynebacterium sp., assembly GCA_964535185.1. Classification (GTDB taxonomy): domain Bacteria; phylum Actinomycetota; class Actinomycetes; order Actinomycetales; family Dermabacteraceae; genus Brachybacterium. Next base: position 646 of record CAZHSL010000154.1, on the reverse strand, counting down.
GCTCGCGGGAATCGGCGTCGTGGAGCTCGAGGGACTCGGTCACCCAGGACCACGCCACGTCGCCGAGCATCGCCTCGACGGCGAACTCCGGCTCCAGCTGCGCCTGCACCAGCGCGACCATCCGATAGGTGCCGTCCCAGGACTCCTGGCCCGCAGGATCGTGGAGGATCACCAGGCGGCCCGAGGCCAGCTCCTCGTCGTGCACCAGGATCTCACCGGTGCACGCCCAGGTGGACGGCGCCATCCGGGACGGTGCGGGGATCGTCCGCCACTCGAACTCCGCGCGCTGGGGCGCGGACGTCATGGCATCGACGGCGGCACGGAAGACGTCGTCACCGGAGCGGATCTCGTGAACGGGCACGCAGGGAGGCTATCGCCGGGGACCGGACGAGCCCGGCAGGCGCGCCGGTCCCGACCGGCCGGCGCGATCGGCGGAGCTCCACCCGGCCCCCGGCGGCCGGGTGCCAGGGGGTCAGTCGGAGGCGTCGTCGCTGTGGACGAGGCTGATCGAATTGATGCAGTAGCGCTGATCGGTGGGGGTGGGGAAGCCCTCGCCCTCGAAGACGTGACCCAGGTGCGAGCCGCACCGGGCGCAGCGCACCTCGATGCGCCGCATCCCCAGCGAGGTGTCCTCGAGCAGCTCGAC
>CAZHSL010000153.1:4295-6421 GCA_964535185.1 uncultured Corynebacterium sp. | reverse complement strand
TCAGGTCGTGGTCGACGCACACCTGCAGGGCGCGCCACATGTCCACCAGCGAGCCCGGCCGCAGCACGGCGAGCACCTCTCCGGCGCCGAAGCGGTCGCCCGTAGCGTACGGGGCCGTGGCGCGCGCCGAGGTGAGGACGTGCCTGCGCCCCATGATCTCGGTGAAGGCCTCGACCGCCCCTGCTGATCGGGGATTTCGCGGTGCGTGCATGTGCGACAGCTCCTTCGACTCGGTGGTCGAGCACGCAGAGTGTTCAGGCCCTCGCGTGCCTTCGGCCAGCGTAGCCCCAGGGACCCCTCGAGGTGTTCGATGATCTGCTCCGAGACGCCCCGGGCACCGAGCAGTCCTGAGGGCGGCAGCTCCTTCGCCTCGGGGCCTGAGTCGAGGTCACTTGAGTCGAGAGGGCCCGCCCTTCGAGCGCCGCACCAGCACGACCCCCACCCCCAGGAGAGCCAGGACCAGGAGCGCGAGCGGCGCCGCCTCGGTGCCGGTCGTGGCGAGTCCACCGCTGTGCCCCGTGGCCTCGTCGCCCGTGGCGCCCGTCCGGTCTGCGCCGTCCCCGGTGTCCGCCCCCGGCGCGGAGTCGTCGTCGGCGGGGTCCCCGTGGGAGGAGTCCTTGCCCGTCGCCTCCCCATCGGATGGGCCGTCATCGGCCGGGCCGCTACCCGGTGCGTCGTCGTCCGCCGGGCCGCCGCCCGGTGCGTCGTCATCGGCCGGGCCGTCGCCCGATGTGTCGTCATCGGCCGGGTCTCCCCCGCCGGCGTCGTCGTCGCTGTCCTCCTCGCCGTCATCGTCCTGGCCGGGGGTGACCGTCGGGAACAGTTCCAGCTCGGTGGGGTCCGGGTTGGTGTTCAGCCGGGCGCCCGTCTCCGCAGGAGCCGCGTCGGTGAGTTCGAACAGGCCGTGCATCTCGATGGAGCCGTCCGTGGCGATCTCCGGCCGGATGGCCTCGTGATCCGTGGAGACGAACCAGTCCTCGGTGACCTCCGTGAGCTGCTCGGCGGCGTCGACACCCGCGCCGGCGGCGGTGGAGCGTCCGTTGAAGTAGTTCGTCGGGTCGGAGAGGAGATCGGCCTCCTGCTCGACGAACTCGATGCGGTCCCGGTCCGAGTTCGCGTAGGAGAGGACGCCGCTCGCTCGGAAGTCCGTGGCGGGGGCGTTGTTGGTGTAGAGGCTCACCCCGGCACCTTCCCGGTCCTGGCGGATCAGTCCGTTGAACACGGTGGTCACCTCCTGCAGGCGTGGGTCCGGCCCGGAGTTGGAGGTGATGCCGTTGCCGACGTTGTCGTAGGAGATCGAGTTGCGCAGCAGGTGATCGCCGGGCTGGGACTCGCCGCCGAGCTTGAACCCCTGCCCGTCGGCACCGACCGTCGCCTCGGGGTCGTCCTCCAGGCGCCCGTTGCTGTAGGCCACCGACTCCTCGATCAGCACCGTGCCGATCGGGCCCTCGGTGGACTTCGCGTAGAGGTCGAAGCCGTCATCGATGTTGTGATGGCTGATGGTCCAGCGGAACACATTGCCCTCGCCCACGGTCAGCTTGGCGGCGAACCCGTCGGCGCCGGTGTTCTCCGTGTCCGCGTTGTTGTGGGACACCGAGGAGACCACGGTGCTGTAGGAGGGCCACATCGCGGGCGGTTCGGTGGAGGAGCCCGAGATCTGCACCCCGGCCTCATGGTTGTGGTGGGACTCGATCCGTTCGATCACATTGTGGTGGCCCTGGATGTGCAGAGGCTTCTGTCCGCTCGCCGAGTGACGGATCTCCAGATCGTGCAGGTGCCACCAGTCGCCCCGCAGGATGATCCCTCCCCCGTCGCTGTTCTCGAGCTCGAGCACCGCGCGGGTGCCCGGCTCGGACATGAGCGTGATCGGCTGCTCCTCGGTGCCCGAGTTGCCGCGGTCGATCCGCACCGCCTCCTCCAGCGCGTAGATGCCGCCTTCCAGCACGATCTGCTGGCCCGGCTGCACGTACGCCACAGCGGGGTGGAGGTCCAACGGATCCTCCTCGGTGCCCTCACCCTCGGCGGTGCCCTCCGGGGAGACCCGGAGCGCCTGGCCGGGCTCGCCATAGGAATGCACGGTGAAGGTCAGCTCGATCTCGACCGGGTCGGTGGATTCCAGCTCCTCG
>CAZHSL010000153.1:0-4195 GCA_964535185.1 uncultured Corynebacterium sp. | reverse complement strand
CCTCGAGGGCGAACAGCTCCTGGGTGCCGGGCTCCATCACGCGCGGCTCGGTGAGCTGCTCCCCGTCCTCGTCGAGGAGCACGGCCTCGCCGTGGACGCTGGAGACCAGGGGCACGTCGATCCGGTCCTGTGACGTGGTCGAGGTGATGTCGCTGCTCAGCCGGGGCGTGACATAGCGGGTGGGCTCCTCCTCGGGCTCCTCGTCCTCATCGGGGTGGAGGGTCTGGAAGGACCAGTCCGTCACCGTGACCGCAATGCCTCGGGCCGCGAAGAGTCCGACGTAGATGCGGTCCCCGTTCTGGGTGAGCAGAAGGTCGGGATCGTAGTGGATCACTTCCTCGACCTGCCCGTCGCGATGCCAGATCGCGTGGAAGCCGGTGTTGGAGCGGCGCAGGGAGAACTCGTAGGTCTCCCCCGCTTCGAAGCGCGGCGGATTGGTGTTGAAGCCGACGGTGTAGTCGGATTTGTAGTCCCAGTCGAAGGCCCTCGAGTCGGTCATGTCCCGTTCGGCGCTGGCGGTGGTGGGCCCGTCGGTGTAGCCGTGGACGAACCTGCCGCCGGGAGTGCCGTAGCGGTTGCCCTCCTCCCCGTCGACGCCGAAGGCGTACTTCGCGGTCATGGCGCCGGCGGAGTTGAAGTAGCGGGCCGAGGTGTCACCGGGGACGAAGTCGTCCACGGCGATGACTCCGAAGCCGGACTGGTTGTCCTTGCGTGAGTCGTCGTCCACTTCGAAGGTCGCATCCAGCGTGAAGTTCTCCGTCTGGGGATCGATCTCGGTGTAGTGGTACCAGAAGCCGTCCTCCGAGTCGGCGATCTTGGCGCCGCTGTCGAGCAGGTCGAACTCGAGGCTGCCGTCCTCGTGCTCGATGACCTCACCGCCGGAGCCGACGCCGGCGTGCGCGATGTCCCAGCGCTCGACCTCACCGGCGACGGTGAAGGTGTAGGGCTGTGACGTCGCGGAGTCCTCACCCCGCAGCGCGGTCACCTGGACCTCGTAGTCCTCCCCCACGCGGAGGCCGGAGACGTCCGCCTCCGTGCCGTCCACGCCCTCGACGGCGGTCTCGAAGTCCTCGCCCGGGATGCGGGTGGAGACGGTGTAGTTCTCCGCCTCCGGCACTGCGGCCCATTGGACCGCGGCCACAGCGTCCTCGCCGTCGACGTCGCTGGTGAGGGCGGAGATGACCTCTGGGGCGTCCAGGGGCAGTACGAAACCGGTGTGGGGCACGGGGTCCGAGCCCACCGGCACGTCCTCGCTGTGCCGCTCGAGCTGGACCTCGACCGTGTAGTCGCCGGACGCCGACGGGGTCAGGGCGATGACGCCGCCCTCCCCCGGCGAGACGCTGATCTGCTCGTCCACGGCGCTGCCCGTCTCATCGAGCAGGAAGGCCCGGGCGACATCGCCGCCCGCGGCGCCGACGATGCCGCTGAAGATGACCTCGAGACTGCCGGGGTCCTCCTGGCTCACGGAGATGTCCTCGATGACCGGGGCCGGGACCTCGTCCCAGGGGATGCGTTCCGGGGCCTCGCCCGCCTCTCCGAGCTCGATGCGGTAGATGTTCACGCCGGAGCTGGGCGAGGCGATCCAGTACGTGCCCGCTTCCTCGATCGTGAAGCTCTGCGCGGGCAGGACGGAGCCGGAGTCACCCCGGTAGGCGGGCACGCGGTCCAGCTCGGTCCAGTCCCCGTCATAGAGCCCGAGCGTTCGATCCTCGTCGCTGCTGCCCGACTGAGCGTGAACGGTGACCTGCTGTCCGGCTTCCGCCTCGAACTGCACGGAGCGGGACTCGGCGTCACCGGAGCCCTTGAGCTCGAGGCGCTGAGCGAAGTCATGACCCTCCTCCGTGGTGCGGCTGTGCTCGCTGACCGTGACCTCGTCGGAGTCCGTGGCCCGGACCGTGAAGTCCCCCGCCGCGATGTCCTCGGTGTGGTCGCCGAGCTCCAGCTGATCGGCGTCGAGGGCACCTACTGGGTCTGCGACCGCCTGCGGAGCCAGACCGACCAGCACGAAGGGCAGCGACGGCCGCTGCGGCGATCGGCAGGCGCAGTAGGGCGAGGATGCGCGAGGGGTACAGCATGGATCTCCTCATCGAGATTCGGGTGCGGCCGGGGAAGGCGCTGTGCACGGGCGTCGACGCTCGCGCAGGACAGCTCAGGCGTTGCCCGCCGTGCTCGCGGGAGAAGCAGGATCCTGCGCCAGCGATCTCGGATCGGTCACCCTCGGCGTCGCCAGATCGTCATCGACCGTGCATGGAGATCAGCGCGACACACGCGGGTAACCGCTCTCCCGGATGTTGACATCATCAGATGAGTGCAGGACGTTGTTAACACATCGACAAGAAGACGCCGAGCGGCGGGCTCCCGGGAGGGGCATCCCCGTCGCCGTATGCGGAGAGCCCGGCGCCCGGGTCACTCATGGGCCGAACCCGGCTGATCCAGCTCGCCGCTCTCCGCGCGAGGCTGCAGCTCGCTCTCCGCTCGCCCGGCTCCGCGAGCGACGACGAACAGCCCGATCCCGCCCGCGATCGCCGCAGCGCCGGTTGCCGAGATCAGGATTCCGAGGAACCAGGCCAGCTCGCCGCCCGAAGCGTCACCTGCCTGGATCGCCCGCCATACGTCCCTGAGCGTGCGAGCGATGTCCTCGGTCCCGCGCGTGGCGGCGAGCAGGAGCCCGCCGAGCGTGAACGCGCTCAGACCGCAGACGACGAGCGAGATCGACACCTTCCGGGCCCGAGCAGAACCGACCCGTCGCAACCGGGTCTCCGCGGCCACGTCGGCCGGCATCCGGAGCACGAGGAGGGGAAGGGTGACCAGGATGAGCACCAGCAACGCGACGCACGCCGACACGATCACCGTGCCGATCGTGGTGAGCATGAGGTGCTCACCGAAGCTGCGTACGTAGTAGTGGCTGCCGTCGTAGCCCTCGACAGCGGCCCGGTTGACAGGGAACATCCACGCGACGACGACGAAGAGGCCGTTGGCGAGCGCCAGCGGGATCGGCAGGGCCACCCCGAGCCGAACGGTCCCGGCCACCGCCCGCCCGAAGCTGATGCCCTCCCTCCATGCCTGCGCGATGACGTAGTACGACACCAGGAGTACGGGAGCCAGGAGCGTGAAGGTGCCGTAGAGGCGATCACCGGCACCGTCGGAGAAGGAATCCCAGGTCCCCCAGCTGGCCGCCGCGAACAGCGCGAGGGGGAAACAGGTGCGCGGCCACCCGTAGGCGCGGCGGATCTCCTCCCACGCGGCCTGAGTGAATCCGCTCCGGGCTCCTTCACCCAAGCCCTCGTGCACTGCCCCGTTTTCCACCCGCTCGACCTCGTTCATGGCTCAGCACCGTAGCGGCAAATCGCTCGAGACTCGGGCCTGCACCCTTGGCCGCGGGACACGCCTGCTCGCCCTGGAGCGCGCCGACGACGCGCCGCTCGGCGCTGACGATGTGCTCCACCAGCAGTTCCGCCAGGAGGCCGGCACCCCGTTGCCTTGTGAGTGCCCGTGATCGTCGGGGGTCTGGTCGCTCAGCCGGGTAAGGCTTTGTTGCCCTGCCGTCGTCGGTCCGGGGGAGTTTCCGCCCGGTCGAGAGACACGCGTTGACCGCTGATAGGGGCACGGCCCCGCATCGCTGACAACTATAGGAGCGTCAGCGCCCTCATGGAGACGGTGAACGGCCTGAGGGCACCGCCCGCAGCTCTGCCGTGGGGGAGTCAAGACCGAGTGCACCCGCACCACCGTCTTCCACCCCCGGCCGTTCCGGACGCTCGCGGACGTCGAGTTCGCGACCGCCGGCTGGGTCGACCGGTACGACAACCGGCGCCTCCACGGCTCGCTGGGGATTCTCGCCCCGGTAGAGTTCGAAACGCTCCGCTACGAGGTCCTCACCCGAGAGCCCGCACCCACAAAGCAGCGAGAGAACCCGGGCCGATTCAGAGCGCTGGCAGGGCACCGCTTGACGGCGCGGCGTCGGACAACAGGGTGCTGGACGCAGGACACACTGTCAGTACTCGTCGGCTCCCCCGATTCCGTCCACCGGTGGACGGAATCGGGGGAGCCGTTCGGCGTGTCGAGCACCGGGCCGAGGGCACGCCGCGCGCACAGCGGCCGAGCGACAGAGAGTGATAGCGGCAGTCAGGTGCGATCAGCCCTCCCGCAACGCCTCCGGCAACCGCTCCGCGTGCGCCGCGAGCAGCTCGTCCGTCAT
>CAZHSL010000152.1:0-6451 GCA_964535185.1 uncultured Corynebacterium sp. | reverse complement strand
TGTCACCATCGTCCCGCCCGTCGCGCTGTCCGGGGCGGGGCGGCCTCGCGCCTCGAGCGGCTGCACGTCCGGCGGACGACCGTTCCTCCACAGACCACCCTCGTCCACCGGGACGGCCGCCCCCTGGAACCGCCGCTGCGGGGCCGGGACGCTGAGGTGCATCGGCACGGTGCCGACGCCGGGACCCCCGGCCCTCAGGAAGGACACCGCCATGCGCGACATCCAGACCATCATCATGGGCAACGCCACCGCGAACCCGACCCTCGTGCGGCAGGAGGACGGGACCGTCTCCGCCAAGGTGCGCGTCGCCGTCACCGGGCGCTACTACAACGCCTCCCAGCAGGACTACGCCGACCGCAAGACCGAGTTCATCACGGTGTTCGTGCGCCGCCAGCTGGCCCGGAACGTGATGCTGTCGGTGCGCAAGGGGCAGCCGCTGATCGTCACCGGGCGGCTGCACAGCTCCGAATGGAGCGGGGACGACGGCGTGATGCGCTTCTCCCTGAACCTCCAGGCCGAGGCCGTCGGCCACGATCTCAGCTTCGGCACCGCCGCCTACCGCCGCCCCGACCGCGGCGAGGACGCACCGGACATCGATCCCTACACGGGCGAGGCCATCCCCTCGCCGAGTGCGGCTGCGGCGGCCGAGACCACCGGCGAGGACACGGCGGAGGGGCGTGACCCCCTCACCGGCGAGGAGCGGTCCGCGGAGGAATCCCTCGCGCCGTCGTTCTGAGCGCTCGCTGAGCGGTCAGTCCGTCTCGGCGAGGGTCTGGACCAGGGCGGAGGAGATCTCCGGCAGCAGCGCGGCGCCGAGGACGTAGCCGTCCTCGTCGCCGCGATGCACAGCCGACCAGGTGGTGCCGTTCTCCAGCGCCGCCACCACGACGCGGAGCCGGCGCCCCGCATCCAGGTGACGGCCGCCGGCCTCCTCACGCACGGTCCAGGCGGTGGGCGCGAGATCGCACGCGATCGCCCCGCCGGCGGCCAGATCGGGCCACTGCACCGAGGCGAGCGCGGCCAGCGGGTCCGCAGCGGTCGCGGTGCCGTCGTCGAGATCGATCGGGGTCAGGTGCAGATCATCGGGTGCTCCGGTGCCGTCCCCGTCCGCTCCCAGCAGCGCGGCGAGCGAGGGCGAGGCCGCCATCAGCTCCGCGCTGCGGGCGAGGGCGAACAGGCGGGGCGAGGGGAGCGGACCGTCCTCCACGTGCCGGGCGACCTCGAGGACCGCCGCCGCCAGAGCGGCAGTGGGGGCGTCCAGGGGGTCAGGGGAAGCAGTCGTCATCGGATCGAGAGGTCCCTTACAGGTTCGCCTGACAGAATGGTGAGACCGCCGCGGTGACGCGGCGGCACCACACTGTACCCGGAGCCCTCGGACCACTGCCTGCGCAGCGGCCGGCGGGATCGTCGGCTCCGACACCGAAGCACCGAGGTTATCTGTGAGTTTCTCCGCCCCCTTCGGCGACATGCCACGGCCGCGCCCCCGGCCTGCCCCCGATGCGAGCACGAACGGTCCCCGCCGGATCTCCCCCCTGGCGATCACCGCCGGTGCCATCGTGCTCCTGATCGTCCTGCTGGTCATCGCCTCGGAGGTGTGGACCAAGTACCTGTGGATGGACCAGCTCGAGTACACCGATGTGCTGCTGACGCGCTGGGGGACCCAGGCGGTGCTGTTCCTCGGCGGGGTCGTGCTGTTCGCGGTACCGCTGTTCCTCAGCCTGCGCATGGCGTACACCAAGCGCCCGGTGTACCCGCCGGTCACCCGGGAGCAGGAGGCGCTCGAGCAGTTCCGCTCGGCCGTGGACCCGCTGCGCCGCGGCCTGACCTACGGTGCGCCGCTGGTGATCGGTGCCTTCGGCGGTCTGGCACTCTCGCGCCGCTGGCAGGACGTGCAGCTGTTCCTCCATCCTCAGGACTTCGGGCAGACCGACCCTGTCTTCGGCAACGACATCTCGTTCTACGTCTTCACGCTGCCGCTGGTGGACATGCTCATCTCCTTCGGGCAGTTCGTGCTGCTGGTCTCGATCGTGGCGGCGCTGATCGGGCACTTCATCTACGGCGGCGTCAGCTGGGGCCAGGAGAGCGGCCTCGAGGTCACCCGTTCCGCGCGCCGGCACCTCGGCGTCCTCGCCGCGATCTACGTGCTGCTGCTCGGCGCCGGGCACTGGTTCCAGCGCTACGACCTGCTCACCGCCGTGCACCCGCGCTTCGAGGGTGCGTCCTATTCGGACGTCAAGGCGATCCTGCCCGCGCAGACGATCCTCGCGATCGCCTCGATCGCGGTGGCCGCGCTGTTCGTGGTGTGGATCTTCCGCTCGGACTGGCGGATCCCCGCGATCGGCGCGGGCCTGATGATCCTGTCCACGCTGGTGGTGGGGAGCCTCTACCCCTGGGCGATCCAGCAGTTCCAGGTCCAGCCGAACGAGCGCGCGCTCGAGCAGCCCTACATCCAGGACAACATCGACGCGACACGCACCGCATTCGACCTCGATGACATCGAGGAGGTGTCGTACACGGCCAGCACCGATGCCGAACCGGGGGCGTTGCGCGAGGACGCCTCGACCACGGCGCAGATCCGTCTGATGGATCCGCACATCATCTCGCCCACCTTCGAGCAGCGAGAGGCGAACCGTCGCTACTGGGGCTTCGAGGACGTCCTCAGCGTGGACCGCTACGAGATCGAGGGCGAGCTGCAGGACACCGTCATCGGCGTGCGCGAACTCCGCCCGGACAAGTTCGGCCTGGCCGAGCGCTCCTGGGTGGACCAGCACATCATCTACACCCACGGCTACGGCACCGCCGCCGCCTACGGCAACCGCCGCAACGCGGACGGCGAGCCCTCGTTCCTGCAGTCCGGCGTGCCCGGTGAGGGCGCCTTCGGCGAGTACCAGGAGCGGGTCTACTTCGGCAAGCACTCCCCGGACTACTCGATCGTCGGCGCCCCCGAGGGCAGCGAGCCCGAGGAGTTCGACTACCAGCGCGGCGGCACCGACGAGGAGGAGGGCGGCGACCAGGTCTACAACACCTTCGAGGGCGACGGCGGCCCCTCCGTCGGCGGATTCATGAACCAGCTGCTCTACGCGATCAAGTTCCGGGATCCGAACATCGTCATCTCGGACTACCTCAACGAGGACTCGCAGATCCTCTACGACCGCGATCCGCAGGAGAGGGTGCGCGAGGTCGCGCCGTTCCTCTCCCTGGACTCCCAGATGTACCCGGCCGTGGTCGATGACCAGCTGGTGTGGGTGGTGGACGGGTACACGACCACGTCCGAGTACCCGTACTCGCAGTCCGTGAACCTCGACCAGACCGTCGACGACTCACAGACCGACCCGAACTCCACCGCGGCGAACCGCGAGCGCTCGGCGAACTACATGCGCAACTCCGTCAAGGCGACCGTGAACGCCTTCGACGGCTCGGTGACGCTGTACACCTGGGACACGGAGGATCCGATCCTCAAGTCCTGGTCCGAGGTGTTCCCCGAGGCGCTCAAGCCCGCCTCCGACATCAGCGGCGAGCTCATGTCGCACCTGCGCTACCCGGCGGACCTCTTCAAGGCCCAGCGGGAGATCCTGGCGACGTACCACGTCACCGAGGCGGACGACTTCTTCACGCAGCAGGACTTCTGGCAGGTCCCGCCGGACCCGACGGTGCCCGCACCGACGAACCCCGACGGCACCACCGGGGAGCAGGCTCCCCAGCCGCCGATGTACCTCACGATGCAGATGCCGCAGGACGACTCCCCGCGCTTCATGGTCTCCTCGAGCTTCATCCCCTCCGAGGGGCAGAACGTGCTCACCGGGTACCTGGCCGTGGACTCGGAGACCGGTGACAGGAGCGGCAACCCCGCGGACACCTACGGGGACATGACCCTGCTGGTGCTCCCGGCCTCCAACCCGGTGAACGGCCCCGGCCAGGTGCAGGCGACCTTCAACGCGGAGCCGAACGTCTCGCAGGCGCTGAACCTGCTGAAGTCGGGCAACTCCGAGGTGATCAACGGCAACCTGCTCACGCTGCCCGTCGGCGGTGGCCTGCTCTACGTCCAGCCGGTGTACCTGCAGTCCTCCGCCTCGGGCGGCGGCACCCAGTACCCGCTGCTGCAGATGGTGCTGGTCTCCTTCGGCGATCGGATCGGCTTCGCCCCGACCCTCGACGAGGCGCTCGACCTCGTCTTCGGCGGCGACTCCGGTGCGAGCGCCGGCGACGCCGAGGTCTCCGACACCGATGCGCCCTCCGGCACCGCCGACACCGAGACCGGTGAAGGGAGCGTCGACGAGGGCCAGGAGGGCGACGAGGGCCAGGACGCTCCGGCCGAGGGCGAGGAGGGCCAGGGATCGCCCGCTGCGGACGGCTCCGCCCAGGAGCGCCTCGACCAGGCGCTGACGGACATGGATGCCGCGGTCGCCGATGCCGAGAAGGCGATGGAGGACGGTGACTGGGCCGCCTACGGCGACGCCCAGCAGCGGCTCTCCGACGCCCTGAACCGGGCGATCGAGGCGAACGAGGAGCTCGGCGGGACCGGCGTCCCGGCCCAGCCCTCCGACGGGGGAGGCGGCTGACAGGCCGCGGATCATCGCCCCGAGGACGCCCGACCGGCGCCGGCACATCGCCGGAGCCGGCCGGGCGTTCCGGCGTTCCGGCAGGTGAACGGGCTGTGAACGTGTCATGGCCCACGTTGGCCGGGCTCCGGTTGGACTCCGGGGTGGGGGAGCCGTAGAGTAGTCCATGTCGCCGCGGGGTGGAGCAGTTCGGTAGCTCGCCGGGCTCATAACCCGGAGGTCGTAGGTTCAAATCCTGCCCCCGCTACGAGATGAAGGCCCGGATGGTGGGAACACCGTCCGGGCCTTCTGCCATGCCTGGCACGATGACGATCATGACTGCCCCCGAGAGGCCCGAGACGCCGTCCCCGCGCACGCTGCTGTTCATCGGCGACTCCATCACCGACTGCGGCCGGCGTGAGGACCCCGACGCGCTGGGACACGGCTACGTGCGGCTGCTCGCCGAGCACTTCGCTGCCCACGAGCCCACCGCCACCGTGCTGAACCGGGGGATCGGCGGGGACAAGGTCGCGGATCTCGAGGCCCGCTTCAGCGCCGACTGTCTGGCCCACGGCCCGGACCTGGTCACTATCTACGTGGGCGTCAACGACGCCTGGCACCGCTACACCCGGGGCGAGCACGTCGACGACGCGGACTTCGAACGGGCCTACCGCCACCTGCTGGACCAGCTCGCCGCGACCGTGCCCGGAGCGCCGGTGCTGCTGATCGTGCCCTTCGTCGCGGACATCGACGCGCAGACCGCGCTGATCCATGAGGACCTCGACCGGAAGGTCGCGATCATCCGCCGATTGGCCGCCGCGCACGGCCATCGCCTCGTGGACCTCGAGCAGATGCTCGCCACGGCCCTCAAGGCTGGGCACACGCCCCGCAGCATCGCCGAGGACGGCGTGCACCCCACTGCGGCGGGGCACCGCCTGATCGCCGACGCCTGGCTCGACGCCGCAGGCCGCTGATGGCCGGCGTCGCAGCCGAGGTCAGCCCAGCGGGCCGGTCACGTCCACCGAGAGGAACCCGCGCCGGAAACGGCGGGCATCGAGCACCAGCAGCTCCTCGGGCCGCACAGGGTTGCGCAGGTGGACGTGCCCGCTGCGGGCGTCGGCGCCGACGACGGCGAACACGTGGTTCGCCGGCAGCGGCCCGGAGCCGGTGGGGACCCACCGGCTCAGCGGATGCGTCGAGGCGGCGACAGCGCGCCCTTCGCGGCGCCACGTGATGATCTGTGCGGCGCTCGGCAGGCGCAGCCGGGTGCGGACCCGCTCGCCCAGCAGCAGCTCGAAGCCGAAACGGGCGAAGCCGCGCTGCAGGAACGCGTAGTCCCCGGCGATGTGGGCGGCGATCGCCTTCTCGAGCACGCCCACCCAACCGGGATTCGCGCCGTCCCGTCGGCCGTACTGGAAGGCGCCGCGGGCATCGACCGGCAGCCGACGATCCACCCGGATCGGCGCCGACGCCCCGGGCAGACGCACCGTGACCGTCCCGTCCGCATCCTCGCTCAGCAGCTGCCGGAGCCGGTCGGGCGCGGTCTCGTGGACGGCGAGCATCGGCGCGATCAGCCAGCAGTCCCCGAGCCGGCCCTGCCGGGGGCGCAGCAGGCGGGGTGGGGCGAGCGGGCCGTGGTCCTCCTTCACCGCCGTCGCGGAGGGACCGGGGCCGAGGGCGAGGAGATCGCCGCTGCGACCGGCCCCCGGATGCGCATCGCGCGCCCGCCCGGTGAGGGCGAGCGCGCGAAGGGTGCGGCGCCAGGTGCGCACGCGGGGCCGTCGAGCGCTGCTCAGCACCTCGTCGGCCCGATGGTCCACAGCGGACTCAGTGGGCGTCGACCGGGACGATCTTCTGCCCGGTGCGCTCCATGACCTCGTGGAACCAGGGCTGGGAGACGTCGAAGGCCTTGT
>CAZHSL010000151.1:0-6460 GCA_964535185.1 uncultured Corynebacterium sp. | reverse complement strand
CCGCGGATCTCGAGGTCCTTCATCGCCACCTGCATGCCGGCGCCGAGGTCGGTGTTGGTGGCGAGCGTGGTGAGGCGATCGTGGGCGAGCTCGGTCAGGGGCTTGGACGCGTTGTAGAGGAAGTAGGCGTAGGCCCGCTCGCTCGAGCGGCCGACGCGACCGCGCAGCTGGTGCAGCTGGGAGAGGCCGAACCTGTCCGCGTTCTCCACGATCAGGGTGTTGGCGTTGGCGATGTCCAGGCCCGTCTCGACGATGGTGGTGCACACGAGCACGTCGAAGTCGCGCTCCCAGAAGTCGACGATGACCCGCTCGAGCTGGTGCTCGTTCATCTTGCCGTGCGCGACCTGCACCCGCGCGTCGGGCGCCAGCTCGCGCAGGTGCGCGGCGACCCGGTCGATGTCCTCGACCCGGTTGTGGATGTAGAACACCTGGCCCTCGCGCAGCAGCTCGCGCCGGATCGCGGCCGCGACCTGCTTGTCCTCCTGGGCGCCGACGTAGGTGAGCACCGGGTGGCGCTCCTCCGGCGGCGTGGCGAGGATCGAGAGCTCACGGATCCCGGTGACCGCCATCTCGAGGGTGCGCGGGATCGGGGTGGCGGACATCGACAGGACGTCCACGTTGGTGCGCAGCGCCTTGAGCGTCTCCTTGTGCTCGACGCCGAAGCGCTGCTCCTCGTCGATGATCAGCAGGCCCAGGTCCTTGAAGCGCACGTTGCCGGTCAGCAGGCGGTGGGTGCCGATCACCACGTCGACGCTGCCGTCGGCGATCCCCTCGATCGTGGCCGTGGAGTCGGCGGGGTTCTGGAAGCGGGAGAGGCCCCGCACGGTGACCGGGAAGCCGGTGTAGCGCTCGGTGAAGGTGTCCAGGTGCTGCTGGGCGAGCAGCGTCGTGGGGGCGAGCACGGCGACCTGCTTGCCGTCCTGGACGGCCTTGAACGCGGCCCGCACCGCGATCTCCGTCTTGCCGTAGCCGACGTCGCCGAGGATCAGGCGGTCCATCGGCACGGACTTCTCCATGTCCGCCTTGACGTCCTCGATGGTGGAGAGCTGGTCGGGCGTCTCGACGAACTCGAAGGAGTCCTCGAGCTCCCGCTGCCACGGGGTGTCGGGGCCGAAGGCGTGGCCGGGCGCGGACTGCCGGGCGGAGTACAGGCGCACCAGCTCGTCGGCGATCTCGCGGATCGCCTTGCGGGCCTTGGACTTCGTCTTCGCCCAGTCCGCGCCGCCCATCCGGTTGACGCTGGGCTCCTCGCCGCCGACGTACTTGGTGACCTGGTCGAGCTGGTCGCTGGGGACGTACAGGCGGTCGCCGGGCTGGCCCTTCTTCGAGGGCGCGTACTCGATGACCAGGTACTCGCGGGTGGTGCGCTTGGCGCCGGTGCCGACGACGCGGCTGGTCATCTCCACGAAGCGGCCGACGCCGTGGTGGGCGTGGACGACGTGGTCGCCCGGGCGCAGCTGGAGCGGGTCGACGACGTTGCGGCGCCGCGAGGGCATCTTCCGCTCCTCGCCGCGGCGCGCCCCCGACTTGCCGGTGAGGTCCCGTTCGGCGGCCAGGATCAGCTTGAGATCCTCGTCGACCAGCCCCTCGACGAAGGGGCCGACGGTGACCACGGCCTCCCCCGGGGCGACGGGATCGGCGAGCTCGGCGGCGAAGACGGCGGGCAGGCCCTCGGCCCGCAGGTTCTCGGCCACGTGCCGGGCACCGCCGGGACCCACCATCGTGGAGACGACGGACCAGCCCTCGGTGCGGCGCCGCTCGAGGTCCTTCGCGGCGTCCCCGGGCTTCCCGGAGTAGCCGGGGTGGGTGGTGGAGGCGGTGGTGAGGTCGACGTCGGTGTCCAGGCCGAAGGCGGCCAGGGTGTACCAGGGGCGCCCGCCCTCGCGGGCATGGCCCTTCGCCTCGGACAGCGGCACGAAGCTCGCCGCGCCCACGTCGATGGGCAGGCCGCCGCCGGCGGCCGCGCTGGACCAGGCCGCGGCGAGGAACTCCTCCGTGGTGGCGACCAGCTCGTCGGCCCGGGCCCGCGCCTTCTCGGGATCCAGGACCAGGAAGCGGGCACCCTCGGGGAGCACGTCGGCGACCTGCTCCATGCCGTCGACCAGCACCGGGCTGAGGGACTCCATCCCGTCGGCGGCGATCCCGTCGGCGATGCGCAGCAGCAGGTCGCGCACGCCGGGCAGCTCCTCGGCGCGGGCGCGGGCGCGCTCGCGCACCTCCTGGGTCAGCAGGATCTCCCGGCAGGGCGGCGCCTCGAGGCCGCGCGGGGCCGGGTCCAGGGAGCGCTGGTCGGCGACGGAGAAGTAGCGGACGTCGTCGATCTCGTCGCCGAAGAGGTCCACGCGCACGGGATGCGGCTCGGTGGGCGGGAAGACGTCGAGGATCCCGCCGCGCACCGCGAACTCGCCGCGCTTCTCGACCATGTCGACGCGTACGTAGGCGGCGTCGACCAGGTCTCGTTCGAGGTCCTCGAGCGGGTAGCTGTCCCCCACCGCGGCGCGCACCGGGCGCAGGTCCCCCAGGCCCTTCGCGATCGGCTGCAGCAGGGAGCGCACCGGCATCAGCACCACGTGCGCGGGGTCCTCGGTCTCCGGATGCGCGATGCGCCGCAGCGTCGAGAGCCTCCTGGCCACGGTGTCGGCGCGCGGGGAGAGCCGCTCGTGGGGCAGGGTCTCCCAGGCAGGCAGCTCCACGAGGTGCGCCGTGCCCACCATCGCGGACAGCGCCGCGCGCAGGTCCTCGGCGGCCCGTGTGGTGGCGGTGACGATGACCAGCGGCTGGTCGGCGGTGGCCCTGCGGGCGAGATCCGCCACGAGGAAGGGGAACAGGCCGGTGGCGGCGACGATGCTGCCGCCCTCACCGCTGCGGGCACCCTCCTCGACCAGATCGCGGACCGCGGTGAGGTCGCGTCCGGCGGCCAGCTGGTCGAGCAGCGGGCGCAGCGGCGGAGGGGCCGTGGTCGGGGCGGGAGCGGCGGTCTGCGTGGTCATCGGGCCTCTCGGGAGTGGAAGCGCTGCTGGGCGGCGGTGAGCCCCTCGAGGACGACGGACTCGACGGCGTCGGCCGCGTCGGAGACGAGCATCTCCAGCGACCGGCGCTCGGTGGTGCTGAACGGGGCGAGCACGTGATCGGCGGTGTCGCGGCCGCCGGCGGGGCGTCCCACCCCGACCCGCACCCGCAGGTAGTCCTTCGTGCCCAGGGCCCGGCTGATGTCGCGCAGGCCGTTGTGGCCGCCCTCGCCGCCGCCGAGCTTGAGCCGCACGGTGTCGAAGGGGATGTCCACCTCGTCGTGCACGACGACGATCTGCTCGGGCGGGATGTCGTAGTAGGCGGCCAGCGCCTTGACCGGGCCGCCGGAGACGTTCATGAAGGTGGTCGGCTTGGCGAGGACGACGCGCGCATCGGCCCCGGGCAGGCCGAGCCGGCCCTCGAGCACGACCGCCTGGGCGCGGCGAGCGGCGGCGAAGCGGCCGCCGCCGGCGTCGGCGATGTGGTCCAGCACCATCTGACCGATGTTGTGGCGCGTCGCGGCGTACTTCGGGCCGGGGTTGCCCAGGCCCACCACCAGGTGGGGGCCGGGCGGGCGTGCGCTGACGGTCATGGGGGCTCCTCGCTCCTGCCTCGGTGCCGGCGGGGCTGCTGCCGGCACGGACTGGTCCCGGTCGGCGCGCCGCTCTCCGCTCCCGGGCGTCGGGCTCTCCGCCGCGGGGCGATGCCGCGACGGGGCGGGGCGCACGACCCCGGACACAGTACCGGGGCGCCGCGCTGAGCGCGACGCCCCGGCACCCGAGGTGTGAGCAACGGAGCGGACGGACGGCGACGTCCCCGCCGCGCCCGCTCCGCGGGGGTCACTCCTCCTCGGCGGAGTCCTCCTCGGCCTCGGCGGACTCGGCGGCCGCCTCGGTCTCCTCGCCCTCCTCGTCCTCGGTCTCCTCGATGCGCGGCAGGGCGACGCTGGCGACGAGCAGCTCGACGTCCGAGACGAGCTCGCTGCCCTCGGGCAGGGTGACGTCGCCGGCGAAGACCTGGAAGCCGTCCTCGGAGCCCTCGACGTCGACCTCGACCTGCTCGGGCACGTTGAGCGCGTCGACCAGGAGGGTCAGGGTCTGCAGGTCGACGAAGGCCGCGGCCGGGGCGACGGGCTCGCCGGTGAGGACCACCGGGATCTCGACCTCGACCTTCTCGCCCTTGCGGACGATGATCAGGTCGAGGTGGGTCAGGGTGCGCTTCAGCGGGTGGCGCTGGATCTCCTTGATGAGCGCGAGGTGCTTGGCGCCGTCCGGGAGGGAGAGCTCGAGCAGCGCGTTGGGGTTGCGGGCCGCCAGAGCGGTGTCGTGACCGGGCAGCGAGAGGTGGATGGGGTCCTGCCCGTGCCCGTACAGGACGGCGGGGACGCGGCTCTCGGCGCGCAGGCGGCGCGACGCGCCCTTGCCGAAGTCCTCGCGCAGTTCGACGTTCAGCTTCTCAGCCATGGGGTGCTCCTCGTGGAGGGGGTGGCTCGACGATGAGCGACGCCACGGGGCACAGGGAGCCCCTGCTCCCGGTTCCGCACCGCGTCGATCACGGAGGGGCTGGCGCCCTCTCCCTCGCCGAAGTGACCCGGTGAGAGTAGCACGGGCGCCGCGCACCCGCCGCGGCGAGGTGAGCGGTGCCGCACGGCAGGTCCTCCACCCTTCCGACGGGACGTACGTCCCTGCAGGTCAGTCCACTGAAACGGTGACCTAGGTCCCTCGGCGGGAGCGCGCGCCGCTCCTATTCTGTGCATGTCACAACAACCCGCCGAGCCCCTCCCGGGACCGATCGAAAGGCACCCGCCGTGACTGCCACCACCGCCTCCTCCGCCTCACTGCCCACGACTGCCGCCGACGCCACCGCCCTCGCCGGCGAGAAGAAGAGCTGGGGCTACAGCGCCCTCGGCGTCTCCCGCATGATGGTCGGCTTCACCTTCCTGTGGGCGTTCCTCGACAAGACCTTCGGCCTCGGCTTCTCGACCCCCGCGGACGGCGCCTGGCTCCGCGGCGGCTCCCCCACCAGCGGCTTCCTGGGCGGCTCGATCGAGGGAGGCAACCCGTTCGCCGGGGTGTGGGAGATGTTCCTCGCGATCAACCCGGTGACCGACGTGCTGTTCATGGCCGGACTGCTGGGCGTCGGCGTCGCCCTGATGCTCGGCATCGGCACCCGCGTGGCCGCCGTCTCCGCCGGAGCGATGTACACGCTGATGTACCTGGCGGCCTTCCCGATCGCCTCCAACCCGCTCTACGACACCCACCTGCTGCTCGCGGTCGCGATGATCGCGATGGCCGGGCTCGCCGCCGGCGACCACGTCGGGCTGGGCAGGCAGTGGAGCCGGCTGGTCAAGGGCAACCGCTTCCTGATCTGAGCGCCTCCTCCCCCGGACGCACGGCCGCCCCCTCTCCGCTGCGGAGAGGGGGCGGCCGTGTCATGCATCGAGCGGTTCAGACCTCGCCATCGAAGATGCTGGTGACGGAGCCGTCGTCGAAGACCGCGCGGATCGCCCGGGCGAGCAGCGGCGCGATCGACAGCTGGGTGAGCCGGTCGAACTGCTTCTCGGGCGGCACCGGGAGGGTGTTGGTGCACACCACCTCGCGCACCGAGCTGTTCTTCAGCCGCTCGGTGGCCGGGTCGGAGAGGATCGGGTGCGTGGTGGCGATGACGACGGAGTCGGCGCCGTTGGCGACCAGGGCGTCGGCCGCCTGCACGATCGTTCCGGCGGTGTCGATCATGTCGTCGACCAGGATGCAGGTCTTGCCCTCGACGTCGCCGATCACGCGCTTGGCCACGGCCTGGTTGGGCCGCTTGGGGTCGCGGGACTTGTGGATGAACGCGAGGTTCACACCGCCGAGCTTCTTCGCCCACTGCTCGGCCACGCGGATCCGCCCGGCATCGGGCGAGACGACGGCGATGTCCTCGGCGCCGTACTTCTGCTGGATGTAGTCGGCGAGGATCGGCAGCGCCATCAGGTGGTCGACGGGCCGTTCGAAGTACCCCTGCACCTGGGGGGCGTGCAGATCCACCGAGATCATGCGGTCCACGCCCGCGGTCTCGTACATGTCCGCCATCAGGCGGGCGGAGATCGGCTCGCGGCCGCGGTGCTTCTTGTCCTGGCGCGCGTACGGGAAGCTCGGCGCGATCGCGGTGATCCGCTTCGCCGAGGCCCGCTTGAGCGCATCGATCATGATGAGGTGCTCCATCACCCACGTGTTGATCGGGGCGGGATGCGACTGCAGGACGAAGACGTCCGTGCCGCGCACGGACTCGCCGTAGCGCACGTAGATCTCCCCGTTGGCGAAGTCCCAGGCGTCCATCGGCAGGACCTCGACGCCGAGCTCGTCGGCGACCTCCTGCGCGAGGACGGGGTGGGCCCGTCCGGAGGCGAGGACCAGTCGCTTCTCCCCGGTGGTGACGATTCCGCTCATCGCTGCTCGTGCTCCTTGTGCTC
>CAZHSL010000150.1:0-6463 GCA_964535185.1 uncultured Corynebacterium sp. | reverse complement strand
TGCCGCGCTGGTCGAGCATCACCACGCGGTGCTCGCGCAGGGCGCGGGCGAGCCAGCCGGGAGACGAGGCGTCGACGGGGCGGGGCGCCTCGGAGCCGGGCCCGCCCTGGAGGAACACCAGGTAGGGGCGGTGCTCGCCGCCCTCGGCCGTGATGACGCGGGCGAACAGGTCGATCTGCGCGCCGCGGGGATCCGCATGGTCCAGCGGCACCGCCAGGGTGTGGTCGCTCAGGCGCAGTCCGGGCAGGGTCCAGGTGGACGTCATCGTTCTCCGTCGGTCTCGCGGGTGGTGGTGCCGGGGAAGAACTCCCAGTCGAAGGTGTGCAGGCTGCCGGGGCGGCCCTCGCGGTCCACGGCGCGGTCCACGATGATCCCCGCCAGTCGCGCGAAGACGTCGTCGACGCCGTAGTAGCTGATGGGGCCGAAGAACTCGGTGAAGGCGGGGATGTCGCCGATGGAGAGGAACTCGATGTCCTCGGGGACGCGCAGCCCGGCCCGCTCGGCGGCCATCTGCAGGGCGACGGCCTGGTAGCCGGTGAAGCAGACGACCGCCTGGGGGCGGTCCGGGCCGCGGAGCCACTCGAGCCCGGCGAGGAAGGTGTCGTGGCTGCCCTCGGGGACGATATGCACCAGCCGCTCCGCGGGGTCGTCGCCGTGCTCGCGTGCGGCGTCGAGGAAAGCGCGGGTGCGCGGGTGCGCCAGGGTGCCGCCGGGGCGCTGCGGGAGGTCCGGGGCGAGCAGCTGCACCCGGTCGTGACGGGCGCGCAGCCGGGCGTAGGCGCGGCCGATCGCCGAGATCGGCGTCGAGGAGACCACGTCGAAGTCCTCGGGCTCCATCTGCGCGCTGAAGGCCACGATCCCGGTCTGGGTCGAGGCGGCGAGCCGTCGCACCCTCTCCGGGCCCTGCGGGACGAAGTCGATGCTGGTGATGAGGGCGGCGTCGGCCGAGGCGCCCATCAGGTACTCGAACCAGCGGTCATCGGCGAGGACCAGGGTGGAGAGGTCGTGGGGCAGTGCGTGCTCGCGCACCTTCGCGGTGAGCTGCACTCCCCAGGGGTCGTCGAGGGTGCCCAGGGCCATCACGATGCCTCCGCCCCGCCCGGTGCGCATCGCCTGCGCGTGCCGGTTGGGGACGTAGCCCAGCTCGGCGGCGGCCGCACGCACCTTCTCCTTCGTCGCGGCGGACCCCGCCGAGCGGGAGGAGCCGCGGCCGGAGAGCACGAAAGAGGCGGTGGCCAGCGAGACCCCGGCCGCACGGGCGACGTCCGCCAGGGTCACGGTCCCGCGGCGCGAGGGCACCAGCGCGGTGGGCCCGGGATCGTCTTCCGTGCGCGACATCGTGCTGTCCCCTTCGAGCTCTGCCGCGCGGCGACGCGGATCGACTTGCCGATGCGTGCGAGTCTACCGGCCGGGAGGCGCAGAACCTGTGGTCAGGACACCGCCCCGCCGGTGAGCCAGGCGAGCGCGGGGCCCGCGGTGTTCAGCGTGATGATCGCGCCGATGATGCCGACGGCCCAGGAGAACGCGCTGGTCGCGTTCTTCACCGCCCAGTCGCGGACGCGGTCCAGGGCGGCATCGGCCCGGTTCCCGAGCAGGGCCCGCACCCCGCACAGCACCGCGGCGGGCAGCACCATCACCGTGCAGTAGCCCACCAGCAGCAGGGCACCGCGGCCGAGCCCCACCTGCATGTCGGCGAGGATCCCCATCGCGGCGAGGTAGGGGATCATCGAGGCGGCCTCGATCAGCCCGGCGGTCAGCGCGAGCACGATCAGCACGGCGGGCCGGCCGGAGGCGCGGCGCGCGCGACCGGTCCAGCGGCGGGCGGAGGCCTCGGGGTCGCCGCCGCGCTTGGCGATCGACTTGGGGTCCAGGCGGAAGGACCAGATCACCAGCAGCACGCCGATCACCGCGAGCACCAGCATCACCTGCGGGGCGGCGAGCAGGTGCCCGAACGAGTCCAGCAGCGGCAGCAGGCCGGCCAGCAGCGCGATGCCCAGCAGCAGGTAGAACGTGCCGATCACCGCGAGGTACACGAGGGTGCGGCCGGCCACGCGCAGCGCGCCGCCCTGTCCCACCACGAGCAGGATCACGGGGATCACCAGAGTGCCCATCGAGGTCGAGTCGACGAGGGCGAGCAGGATCAGGCCGAGGGGGCCGGCGGCATCGGGCAGGAGGTCCATGGGATCCATGCTCCCGTCCGGGCGGGCCCCGGGGCCTCCTCCCTTGGGAGGAACCGACCCGGGGCCTCGGCCCGTCGGCCGCTCCCGCCGTACTCTCGGAGCATGGCCGCCGCACCGCCCGTCCCCGATCCCGCCCCGGCGTCCCCGCCGATCCGGTCGCGGGACCTGCTCGCCGTGGGCGGGTACGCGGTGCTGGTGGTCGTGCTGGCGCTGTCGGGGGTCTCGAACTCCGGCTTCCTGGTCGAGGGCGGGGCCTGGTCGCGCGGGGTCTCGGTGACGCTGATGCTGGTGGCCTGCGCGAGCCTGCTCTGGCGGCGGCGGCGCCCGGTGGTGCCGCTGATGATCGCGGGGCCGTTGAGCCTGGTCGAGATCATCGCGGGCGGGCAGATCTCCGCCTACTTCCTGCTGTTCGAGGCGCTGTTCGTCCCGGTCATGCACGGCAGCCGGGCCCTGGCCCGGGCGACCACCTGGATCGCCTCCGCCCTCGGAGCGCTCGCACTGCTGGCGGGCCTGGTCGCGCAGCTGCCGGGCGAGGTGGTGTTCCTGATCGTGCTGCTGTCCGCGCTGATGATCTCGACCCCGCTGCTGTGGGGCTGGGAGGTGCGCCACCATCGCGACGCTCGACGCGCGGCCGAGCACCTCGCCGAGCTCGAGCACGAGCTCGCCGCCACCCGTGCCGCCCACGCGGTCGAGAGCGAGCGCCGCGCCGTCGCCCACGACCTGCACGACGTGATCGCCGGGCACCTCAGCGCCGTCTCCCTGCACACCGGCCTCGCCGCGAGCCTCGAGGACCCCGCCGCCCGCGACGGCTCGCTCACCACCGCCCGGGACTCCGCGCACGCGGCGCTGCGCGATCTGCGCTCGATGATCGGAGTGCTGTCGGCCGCGGAGGCGGGCTCCCTGCCGTCGGCCACCCTGGACTGGCCCTCGCTCACCGCGCGGCTGCGCGGCCGGGACCCGCAGGCGCAGGTCGACATCGACCCGGCCGTGACCGACACCGCCCGGGTCGAGCCCGCGGTGCAGGCCGCGCTGCTGCGGATCGCCGCGGAGGCCGTCACCAACGCGGTGCGCCACGGCGAGGCGCCGATGGACCTGCAGGTGCGGGTGGGGGCCGACGGCGTGGAGCTCTCGCTGGTCAACTCCCGTGCGCACGCCTCGGCGCCCGGCGCGGGCCTGGGGCGGGGCGCGATCGCGCACCGTGCCGCGGCCGTCGGCGGCGATGCGACCTCGGCCCCTGCCGACGGGGCCGCGGCTACGACCTGGCGGGTCCGCGCCCTCCTGCCGCTGCGGGCCGTCACCTCCGGCGCCCGCCCCGCCCCCGACCGTCCTGCCGAGGAGCAGCTGCGATGACGACCCCGCACCCCGATGACCCGCCGATCCGGGTGGTGGTGGCCGAGGACCATCCCGCCGTGCGCTCGGGCCTGGTGGCGCTGCTGGAGTCGGCACCGGACATCACCGTGGTCGCCGAGGCGGCCGACGGGCGGGCCGCCCTCGCGGCGGCGCACGAGCACCGACCCGATGTGGTGCTCACCGACGTGCGGATGCCCGGCGCGACCGGTATAGAGATCACCCCGCAGCTGCGCGCGACCGGGGCGAGCGTGCTGGTGATCTCCGGTTTCGACCTCGACGACTACGTGCTCGGGGCGCTCTCCGCCGGGGCCGACGGCTACCTCGTCAAGACCGAGGAGCCGCAGCGGATCCTCGCCGCGGTGCGGGACGTGCACCGCGGCGACGCCGTGCTCTCCGCCGCGGCGACCCGCGCCGTGGTGGGAGCGCTGCGGGACCGACCGGCGCAGGACGCACCGGACCAGGCAGCCGCCCCGCCCCCGTCGACCCCCTCCCCCGCCTTCACGCGGCGCGAGGAGGACGTCCTCGCGCTGGTCGCCGAGGGGATGACCAACCAGCAGATCGCCTCGCGGCTCTTCGTCGAGGTCACGACGGTGAAGTCCCATCTCTCGCACGCCCTGCTGAAGCTCGGTCTCGACTCCCGGGTGCAGGCGGCGCTGTGGTGGCAGCAGCATCGCGGCTGAGCGGGCGGAGACCTCGACCCGGCGCCGGCAGACTGGTACGTTCCCGGCCGTGGAAGCACTGCCGCGCCCGCACGATGCCCCTCCCGAGACGCCCGCCCCGCTGCGGTGGCTGGTGGTGGGCATCGCCGTGAGCATCCTGCTCCTCGTCGGCCTGCCGGTGCTGATGCTGGTGCGGCGCGAGGAGCTGGTCGCCTCGATCGAGCGCAGCACGCCCGGCCTCGGCCCGGAGTGGATGGGATGGGTCGTGGTGTTCGTGATGGCCTACAGCATCGTGCTGCACCTGCTGGACGTGATCCTGCTGGTCTGGCTGACGCCGAAGGTGCTGCGGGGCAGGCGATGGGCGCGCATCACCCTGAGCGTGTACCTGGTGATCGCCACCGCCGGCAGCCTGTACTCCGCCGCCCAGGGCGGGATGTACCTCGCCGTGGTGATCCCCACCGACGTGCTGCACCTGCTCATGCTGGTGCTGCTGTGGGCACCGCCCGGCGTGCGGCGCTTCTTCGCCGCCCACCGTGCGGCTCCCGCACGGTCGTGGCGCCCGACGGTCATCAGAGACGGAGCCGAGGCGCAAGGGAATTCCGCGCCCTGACGAGGCGTTACATATCACCGTGACGAAAAGGCGGCCGCGTGAAAGGATCACCGCGGTCGCGGACGGAGTCCGCCGACTCCCCGGAGGGTGACCCGGCCGCCGTGCGGCCCCGGTCCCGGCCCTCCGGGCCCTCGAGGAAGAAAGCCCCTCCGCTGACATGAGCACCAGCACGCCCACCCCCACCGGAGAACTCCCCGCCCTCGGCACGCAGGGCGCCGCAGCCCATGACCGCTCCCCCGCTGCCGTCGGCGCCGCCCCGCTGATCGCGGTGCTGGTGGTCTCCGCGTTCGTGATGATCCTCAACGAGACGCTGCTGTCCGTCGCCCTGCCCACGCTGATGGCGGACCTGTCGATCACGGCGGTCACCGCGCAGTGGCTCTCGACCGGCTTCATGCTCACCATGGCCGTGGTCATCCCCACGACCGGCTTCCTGATGACGCGGCTGTCGGTGCGGCACGTGTTCATGGTCGCGATGGGTCTGTTCCTGATCGGCACCCTCGCCGCGATGCTCGCCCCGGGCTTCCCCGTGCTGCTGGGCGCGCGCATGGTGCAGGCCGCGGGTACCGCGATGGTGCTGCCGCTGCTGATGACCACCATCCTGGCGCTCGTGCCGATCCGCTCCCGCGGGCTGGTGATGGGCCTGGTCGGCGTGGTCATCTCGGCCGCACCGGCGCTGGGCCCGTCGCTGTCCGGGTTCATCCTCGAGCACCGCTCCTGGCACTACCTGTTCGCGATGATGCTGCCGATCATCGTCGTCGCCCTGGTCATCGGGCTGCTGTTCATGCGCAACTACACCGAGCCGGAGAAGGTGCGGCTGGACGCGCTGTCGGTGGTGCTGTCCGCGATCGGCTTCGGCGGCCTGATCTACGCGCTCGCCTCGATCAGCCAGATCGTCTCCGGCACCAGCCGCCTGGTGCCGCTGCTGGTCGCCGGGATCGGCGTGCTCGCCCTGGTGGGGTTCACGCTGCGCCAGGTGCGCATGCTCTCCCGCGGCGAGGAGCCGCTGCTGGACCTGCGCCCGCTGCGGGTGCGCACCTTCACCGTCTCGGTGCTGCTGATCCTGATCGGCTTCGCGACCATGCTCGGCACCGTGGTGGCGCTGCCGCTGTACATGACCGGCGCGCTGGGCATGAGCACCCTCGAGATCGGGCTGACGATGCTGCCCGGCGCGGCGGCCTCCGGCCTGCTGGGCCCGTTCATCGGCGCGCTGTACGACCGCGTCGGCCCCCGCCCGATCGTGGTGCCCGGCATGGCGCTGATGGCCGCGGTGAGCTGGCTGGAGGTGGTGCTTCTCGATGCGGACGCCACCCAGGGGCTGATCATCGCGCTGAACATCCCGCTGGGCCTCGGCATGGCGATGGTGATGACGCCGCTGCTGACCCTGTCCCTCGGGGCGCTGCCGCGGTCGCTGTACGGCCACGGCTCCGCGATCCTCAACACCCTCCAGCAGCTCGCCGCCGCGCTCGGCACCGCAGTGTTCATCGCCCTGATGACCCTCGGCACGGCCGTCGCCACCGCCTCCGGCGCCTCGGCGCAGGCCGCCCAGGCCAGCGGTGCGAGCTGGGCGTTCGCGTTCGGCGGCGTGATCACCACCGCCGCCGTGGCGCTGGCGTGCACGCTGCGGGCGAATCCGGCCGAGGTCGACGCGGCCGCCTGAGCGGCGC
>CAZHSL010000149.1:0-6492 GCA_964535185.1 uncultured Corynebacterium sp. | reverse complement strand
ATGCGCTGGTGGCCGAGACCACCGAGCGCCTGGCCACGGCGGTGATGATCTGAGCGCCCCGGCCCGTGCCTGGCTGCGCCCGGGCCTGATGCTGCTGGGCGGGGCGCTGCTGACCGCGGTGGTCGCTCTGGCCGGCCAGAGCATCGGCGCGATCGCTGTGGGCGCCTTCGCCCTGTTCATGGCGTACTGGACGAGCCCGCTGCGCTCCGGCCCGCACACGCCGCTGGAGACCGCGCGCGCCCGCGGCGGACGCACGGCAGTGGTGCTGTGGGCGCCGGGCAACCCGGCCTCCGCCCGGCTGCAGGCCGCGATCCGCGCCCCGCGCGAGGACGTGGTGTGGGTCAACGTCCACCACGACCCCGCCGCGCGCACCCTTCTGGACGAGCACGGCGGGGACGCCTCGCTGCCGCTGGTGCTGGTGGGCGGGGCCACGGCGCGGGCGGCGAGCGCCGCGGACCTGATGGCGCTGCAGGATCGCCCCGAGGGGGACGACGCGCCCGACGGGAGCTGACCAGCCCGACGGGACCGACGAGGCCTGACCGAGCTGACGAGCCCCGACCGGACCGACGAGTCCCGACCGGCTCGGGCCCGTTCAGACCCCGGGCAGCTCGCCGATCACGACATCCCACTCGCGCACCGAGCGGTCGACGATGAGGCGTTCGCGCTGGAAGGGATCGCCGCCCAGCGCGGCGAGCGCGGCGTCGGCCGAATCGGCGCGGACGATCAGCAGCGCCCCGGGGCCGTCCGAGAGCGGACCTGACAGCAGCAGCGTGCCCTCGCGGTGCAGCTCGGCGAGGTGCTCCCGATGCTCGGGGCGGTGCTGGGCGACGCGGTCCGCGTCCTCGGTATAGGTGTACTCGACGGCGAAGACGGCCATTCTCGCTCCTGAGGGGTGGATTGCCGGGTGGGCTGCATGTGCCGCCCATCCTGCCGTATGCGCACGGCGGCTCGGCGGGCAGTCCGACGACGAGCCACCCCCACTCTTCCGCTATTCCGTAATTCCGTATACTCTGAGGTCGTGCTCTCGGACCATCACGACCCCTCTCCCGACGACCTCCTCGCCCGGCTCGACGCGCTCGAGGCGCGTGTCGCCCAGCTGGAGGGCGACGCCGCGCCGGACGGCGCCGCCGAGCCCGTCGGCCGCCCGGCGAGCGCACCGCCCGTTCACGCCCCCGCCCCCGCCGACGAGACGGATCCCTTCTGGGCGCTGACCGCCCTGAAGGGCCGGGCCCCTGCGCCGGGAGCGGTGGTGTTCGCCGGCGCCGTGGACGTGGGCGCCGGGCATCTCGAGTACCAGTGGGGCCGGCCCACCGAGCACCTGCTGGCCACCGACTGGGCCGAGCACGCCGAGACCGTTGCGGCGCTGGGGCATCCGCTGCGCCTGGCGATCCTGCGCCGTCTGCTGGACGGGGAGCACACGGTCGCCCAGCTGGTCGACGAGCTGGAGCTGGCCTCCACCGGCGTCGCCTACCACCATCTGTCCGCCCTGCAGACCTCCGGCTGGGTCACCTCCCCGCGCCGCGGCAGCTGGGCGCTGTCCGCGCCGCGGGTGGTGCCGCTGCTGGCGATCCTCATCGCGCTCGAGAAAGGCTGACCATGACCGCGCACGCCCCTCCCTCCCGACGCACCGTGCTGACCGCCGGCCTGCCCGCCGCGGCCGCCGTGGCCGGAGTGACGGCCCTGACCGCGCCGCGTCCCGCCCGGCTCGGCGCACCCACGGGTGACGCGGAGCTGACCCGCGCGCTCGCGCCCCGGCTGGACGGCCACCGCACGGTCGCCGTGGCCCTGCGCGAGGCGGACGGGTCCGTGCGCTTCGCCGGGTTCGGCGCCGATGAGCGGCGGGAGTTCGAGATCGGCTCGGTCTCCAAGACCTTCACCGGAGGGCTGCTGGCCGAGGCGGTCGCGCGCGGCGAGGTCACCGTGGAGTCCACCGTCGCCGAGCTGCTGGGGGCGGAGGCGGACGGCAGCGACATCGCCGACGTCACCCTCGCCGAGCTCGCCACCCACACCTCCGGCCTTCCCCGCCTCGCTCCCGGCATGCTCCTCGCCGGCTGGCTGGGCACGCTGCGCCGCACCGACCCCTACGCCGGGACGGACGCCGCCGAGGTGATCGACGCCGCGCTCGCGCTCTCCCCCGACGGCCGCGGCGAGCAGTCCTACTCCAATCTCGGCGTGGCCCTGCTGGGGCAGCTGCTGGCCCGCACGGCCGGCACCGACTACGCGGCCCTGCTCAGCGAGCGGATCCTGACTCCGCTGGGGCTGGAGGGCACCTATGCGCCGATCACGGCGGGCGGCCTGCGTCGGGACGCCCCGCACGGGCACACGAGCACCGGGCTCGGCTCCGCGCCGTGGACCCTGAACGGCTCCGCCCCCGCCGGCGGGATCCGCTCCACCGCTGAGGACATGGCCGCCTATCTCGCCGCGGTCGCGGACGGCACCGCCCCGGGCGCAGCCGCCGCGACCGAGGTGCTCCACGAGGCCAGCGGAGAGCGCACCGCGATGACCTGGTTCCTGGAGGAGACCGGAGGCACTCCCCTCACCTGGCACAACGGCATGACCGGAGGTTTCGCGGCCTTCGCGGGCTTCGTCCCGGACAGCGGTCGCGGCCTCGTGATCCTCACCGACACCGCGCGGAGCGTGGACGAGGTGGCCCGGGACGTGCTGAGCGGGGAGGTGGCGGCATGAGCTCGCTGCTGAGCTGGCTGCCCACAGTGGTGGGCGTGGTCGTGGTCGTGCTGGTGGTGGCCTCGATCGTCACCCTGGTCCGGCATCACCTGCATCCGCTGCAGGTGCTCAGCCGCGGGGTGAGCGCCGGGACCATGCTGGGGATCGTGGGGCTGGCGGGGATGCTGCCCGAGTGGCCGTGGTGGTCGATGTGGATGCTGGCCGCGGCCCTGGTGGTGGCGATCGGCGTGGCCTGTCGGCGACTGCTCCGCGAGTCGCCGCCGGAGCCTCCGACCGCTCGGCAGGCTCGGCACCTGGCCCCGCCGACGCGCTGGAACCTGGGCGGCGAGCTGGGGGTCTGGCTGGCGGTGATGGTCCTCGCTTTGAGCGCGGGCTGACCGGCATCCCGGGTCCCGCGCTCGTCGTCCGGTGCCGAGGTTCAGCGGCGCTCCCCGCCGGGCAGCGGCAGCCACTCCAGCACGTCCTGGATGCCCTGGTCCCAGAACTCCCAGGTGTGCGCGCCCGGCCGCAGGCGGGAGGTGACCTCCACGCCGTGCTGTGCGGCGACGGCGAGGAAGTCCTGGTTCACGCCCAACAGCTCGTCCTCGGTGCCGCAATCCAGGAACAGCGCCGGCAGCGCCGCCGGGTCAGTGCCCGCGAGCAGTCCCCGCAGGTCGTCGACGGTGCCGGTGGTGTCGCGTCCGGCCCAGACCCGCGGCAGCAGGTGACCGGTGCCGATCTCCTCGCGCAGCTGCGTCACGTCCAGCGCCCCGGACAGGCTCGCCGCGGCGGCGAAGCGCTCGGGATGGTTCAGCGCCAGCTTGAACGCGCCGAAGCCGCCCATCGACAGCCCCGCCACGAAGGTGTCCTCCCGGGCCGTGGAGACGCGGAAGGTGCGCGCCACGATCCGGGGCAGCTCCTCGGCGATGAAGCTCCAGTACGCCTCCCCCACCGCCTCGTCGGCGTAGAAGGAGCGGCGCACCTCGGGCATCACCACGGCGATGCCCTTCTCGGTGGCGTAGCGCTCGATCGAGGTGCGGCGCTCCCAGATGGTGCAGTCGTCGCTCAGCCCGTGCAGGAGGTAGAGCACGGGCACCCGGGGCCCGTCGGCCGCGCCGTCTCCGAGCGCCCCGATGGACGACGGGACGTCGGACCCCGACGCGTCGGCGCCCTCCATCCCGATCCCGGCCGCGGCCTGCGGCATCAGCACCACCATCGAGGTGCCCATGCCGAGGGACTCGGCGAAGAAGTCGGTGCGCATGCGGATCATCGACGATCACTCCTGGGGCTGGGTCGGGGCCGTGCTGGCCCCATTGAACACTCCCGTGCCTACGATGACCCATGACCACTTACGCGCCCGCTCCCTCCTGGATCCGCGATGCGATCTGCTGGCAGGTCTACCCGCTGGGCTTCTGCGGTGCGCCGCGGCACCGCGAGGACCTCGGCGGCGAGGGCTACGGCGGGGCCGACGGGGAGAACGTCGTCCACCGCCTGGGCCGGCTCACCGGCTGGCTCGACCACCTCGTCTCCCTCGGCGCGAACGTGCTGCTGCTGAATCCGCTCTTCGACTCGGTCTCCCACGGCTACGACACCCTCGAGCACCGCCGGGTCGATCCGCGGCTCGGCGACGAGGAGGACTTCGACGCCCTGGTCGCGGCCTGCCATGAGCGCGGGATCCGCGTGGTCCTCGACGGGGTGTTCAACCACATCTCCCACCTCCACCCCACCGCGCGCCGCGCGATCGCCGCCGGCCCCGGCACCGAGGAGGGCGACCGGATCCGCTGGTCGGGCACGAGCCCGTACGGCTTCGAGGGCAGCGACGACCTGATCGAGATCGACCTCGCCGACCCCGTCATCCAGGACCGGGTGGTGGAGATCATGGGGCGCTGGCTCGAGCGCGGGGCCGACGGGTGGCGGCTGGACGCGATGTACTCGGCGGGCGCCGAGGCCTGGGCGCCGATCCTCGAGCGGGTGCGGGCGGCGCATCCCGAGGCGTGGCTGCTCGGCGAGATGATCCACGGCGACTACCCGGCCTTCGCCGCCGCCTCCGGCGCGGACTCGCTCACCCAGTACGAGCTGTGGAAGGCGATCTGGTCCTCGCTGCGGGACGGGAACCTCTTCGAGCTCGCCCACGCCCTGGGCCGGCACCAGGGCTTCCTCGACGCCGCCGGCGGGGCGCACCCGCTGACCTTCGTGGGCAATCACGACACCACCCGCATCGCCTCCCAGCTCCCCGACGGTCGGCAGCTCGCCCCCGCGACCGCGCTGCTGGCACTGCTGCCCGGCATCCCCGCGGTCTACGCCGGGGACGAGTTCGGGGCGGTCGGGGCGAAGGAGGAGCGCGCGGGCGGGGACGACGCGATCCGGCCCTGGTTCCCCCGCACCCCCGACGAGGTCGTCGCCGCGCACGAGGCCCCCGATACGGACGGCGAGTCGCCCCGTTCCCTGCAGCTGCTCCTGCCCGAGGCGGCCGGACGGATCCTCGAGGTGCACCGTCGGCTGCTGTCCCTGCGCCGGCGCGAGCGGTGGCTGTCCACGGCGCGCGTGGCGGTGGACGAGGCGACGCTGACGCACACCTGGGCGCAGATCGTGCTGACCCCGTCGGCCGCCGACGGCGGGACCGAGACCGACGGAGCCGAGGGCGGCGCCCGGAACGAGGCCGGCTCCGGCGAGCGCCCCGCCCCGCTCACCCTGGTGCTGAACCTCGGCGACGAGGCGCTGCCCGCACCCGGCGAGGTGATCGAGGCGGTCAGCGGCGCCGACATGCTCGATGCCGTAGGCCCTGCGGCCGCTGGCATGGTCCCCGCGCACGGCATCGCGGTGGTGCGCTGACCCGAGTCCCGCGACCGGCCGCCGAGGCGCCTCAGGACCGGCGTCGTGCACATCCGCCGGACCACACGCGCAAATGCTGCTCCCTCTCGTAGAGCCACGATGGGCCTACGGCCTGGAGAGACCGTGGCGTCCATACGAACAGTCGCGAGGCACACGGCAACTATCTGTCGATCGAGGCACCGGGTGCTTATGTCCCAGCCCCGCCGAGGCGCACGTCGTAGGCTCGTGGCATGAGCACCGCGATCAAGCCCGCCGAGTCCGTGAAGACCGCCCCCGTCGTCGCCGCCGGGCTGATCGGCGGCTGGCTGACCGCCCGGGAGACGGGCATCCGCCCGCTCGGCGGCGTCGTCCTCGCCGCAGCCGGCCTCTACGCGGGCCGCACCTGGCTGGCACGCCGCGGCCCCGGCACCACCGCCGTGCTCGGCGCGACCTATGTGCTCGGCTTCGGGCTCTCGCACCCTCTGGCGAAGAGGATCGGCGCCTGGCCTGCGGTCCTCACCGTCACCGCCGCCTCCGCGACCGCTTCGGCGCTGCTGTCCGACGCCGCATACAGCGAGTGGCTCCCCGCCGAGCCGGAGGCCTGAGCGCAGCGGCCTCGTCGGCCACAGCAGTCCGCCCATGCGCAGCGGTCCGCCCGTGCGTGGCAGTCCCCCGTACACACCCCCGTACACAGCGGTCCGCCCGAGAGTGCGATGGCGCAAAGCCGCAGGACGTGGCGATATCGCCACCTGCCGCCGCCTGTGTCCCGCGGACGACAGCACACCCCGCCCAACAGCCCACACCACGTCCCGCCGGCCGGCACACCCCGCCTGCCGGCGCACACGGCGACCCGCCCGCACGCCGCGCCCCGCCCCGCCCCGCAGGAATGCGCTTATCGGCTACCGATGCGCGCGATAGTTGACTAGGCTAAGTCCTCGTCCCCGACCGTCGGGGCAGCCCGCACCCCCTGAGGTTCTCTCTCCCCATGCTCGGCACCATGCGCCGCCTCTGGACGAC
>CAZHSL010000148.1:0-6510 GCA_964535185.1 uncultured Corynebacterium sp. | reverse complement strand
GCCTCGACCACATCTCCCACGGCCGGGCCGGGATCAACGTGGTCACCTCGATGACCGACGACGAGGCCCGCAACCACGGCATGCCGGAGCTGCCGGGCCACGAGCGGCGCTACGCGACTGCGGGGGAGTTCATCGAGGTGCTCCAGGGCCTGTGGGGCTCCTGGCCCACCGAGAGCATCCTGGCCGATCCGGAGGGGGTGTACGTCGACCCGTCCCTCTTGCGGCAGCCGCAGCACCACGGGCAGGCCTTCCAGGTCGCCGGGCCGCTGAACGTGCCGACGCCACCGCAGGGCCGCCCGGTCCTGTTCCAGGCCGGGGCCTCCGAGCCGGGCCGCGACCTCGCCGCCCGGTATGCCGAGGGGATCTACGCGGTGGCCTGGGATCTCGAGTCCGCGCACGCCTACCGCTCGGACATCCGCGCCCGGGCCGCCGCGCTGGGCCGCGACCCGGAGTCGATCGCGGTGATGCCGGGGCTGGTCGTCCACGTCGCCGCGACGGAGGCGGATGCCCGACGGGTGCGCGCCGACCTCGATTCCCGCCTGCCGGTCGCGGACTCCCTGCGCCAGCTCTCCTTCTTCATCGGCCAGGACGCCACGGACTGGGAGCTCGATGCGCCCGTGCCGCCGCTGCCGCCGCTGGAGGAGTTCACCGGCCCGAAGGGGCGCTACGCCACCGTGCTGCGCATCATCGACTCCGCCCGGCCCACCGTGCGCGAATTGCTGGGACTGCTCGCCGCCGGCGGCGGCCACGCGACCGTCATCGGCACGCCGGAGTCCGTGGCCGACGAGATCGAGCGCTGGGTCGACGCGGGCGCGGCCGACGGCTTCAACCTCATGCCACCCACCCTCCCCGGCGGGATCACGGATTTCGTCGACCAAGTCGTCCCCCTGCTGCAGCGACGGGGCCGGTTCCGCCGCGAGTACGAAGGGACCACGTTGCGCGAGCACCTGGGGCTGCCCGAGGTTGAGCCAGCGACTTCTCCGTGATGAGGTCGACCGGTGCGGCGGTCCTCTCGATCTCGAGGGAACGCCCCATTGCCCCTGCCTCCCCCGCCACGCATCATGGCCGGATGCCGCATCCGTCATCCCTCGAGCCCGCCACGCTGCACGAGCTCGCGCTCGAGCGAGCCCTCGAGCTGCCCGCTGCGACGCTCGAGAAGCCCTTCGGGCCCGAGTACGAGGTGGTGAAGGTGCTCGGGAAGATGTTCCTGATGGCCACCGTGCTGCGCGGCGTGCCGATCGTGGTGCTCAAGGCCGATCCGCGCGATGCGGAGATGCTGCGCGAGACCGTCCGCGGGATCAGCCGGGGCTACCACATGAACAAGCGCCACTGGATCACGCTCGAGGCGGCGGGGGATGTCGACGAGCCGCTGCTGAACGATCTCGTGACCGACTCCTACAGGCTCGTCGTCGCGACGCTTCCCCGTCGGGCGCGCCCGATCGACCCGGAGACCTTCGAAGCCCGGGGGTGAGGGCGATCCACCGAGGCGGGGTCAGCCCCACGCAGCCCGTCCCGCAGCGACCCGCGGCGCGGACGCCGCGCCCCGCCCGGCCCGGTGCAGAACGACGGGACGCTCGCCCTCACCCCGCGGGCAGCACCACCCGTGCCCGCACCGGCAGGTGATCGCTCGGGAACACCCCTCCGGGACGGGAGTCGTCGATCCTCGCCTCGAGCACCCGCACGCCCCGGCTCACCAGGATCCAGTCGATGCGGAACTCGGACTCCTCGACCTCACCGAAATGGGGGAAGGTGCTCCATGCGGGGCTGAGCTGCTGCTCGGCCGCGAGCCAGGAGTCCTGCAGCCCGAACTCGTCGACCAGCACCGTGTAGGCGGGGGAGGCGCCGGCCACCGAGTTGAAGTCCCCGGTGGCGATGGTGGGGAGGCCGTGGAGATGGAACTGCCGCAGATGATCGGCGATCAGCTGTGCGCCCTTCTGCTTGGCCTGGGTGATCACGTGATCGAGGTGGGTGTTCAGGTGCACCAGCTCCTGCCCGCTCGCCAGGTCGCGGAACCGTGCCCAGACCGCGGTGCGCGGGCCGGCGTTCCCCCAGGTGGTCGAGCCGATCTCGCGGGGGCGGTCCGAGAGCCAGAACTGGTTCCAGGTGAGCAGCTCGAGCCGTCCCGTGTCGTAGAAGATCGGATTGATCAGCCCCTCGCCGCCGCCGCGGGTCCCCACCCCCACGCTGCGGTATGCGGTACCGAGCCCGGCCTCGATCGGGCCGTAGGTCCAGCCCTGCATCTCCTGCAGCCCCAGCAGGTGCGGACGCTCCGCGGCGAGGAGCGCCTCGATCGCGGGGGCGCGACGGGGCCAGTGCCCCGGGTCCTCCGCCGTGGTCGTGTCGGTCTGGAAGAGCGCGTTGAAGCTCATCACCCGCAGCGCAGCGGCATCGGCCGACGGGTCGGCGGGGGCGGTCGGGATCGGCACGATCATCGGGACTCCTGGTACGACGGACGGGCAGGACGAGGGGGCGGGCAGGGTGCGGGAACGCGGGATGTCAGGGCCGACGGCTCCGCCGGTCACCAGTACCGCTCGAGAGCCTCCTCGACGGAGGTGAGCGCGGCGAGGGAGCGGTCGTGATGGCGCACCACGATGCCGCTGGCGAGGCAGTCGGCCAAGTACATCTCGGGCAGGCGACTGGTGAGGGTGCCGGTGCGCATCGGGGTGCGGTCCTGGACGGCGAGCAGCACGTGATCGGCGGCGTCGGCGGCAGGGGAGCGCGGCAGCCGGGTGATCAGCACCGTGGTGCAGCCCCGCCGCGAGGCCTCGGCCAGCTGCGGGACGGACTCGCTCTCGGTCCCGGTCTCCGAGACCACGATCAGCACGTCACCGGGCCGTGAGGCGGCCAGCCCGATCACCGCCGAGGGCGGGTCGTGGAAGCTGGTCGAGGGGACGGAGAGGCTGCGCAGCTTGTGCTCGAGGGAGATCGCGACCGCATGGGCGGAGCCTGCGCCGGTGGTGTAGACGTGGCCGGCCTCGCCCATCGCCTGGACGACCCGGGAGAACGTCTCCGGATCCAACAGGCGGGCGGTCTCCTCGATCGACCGCGCCCCGAGCACGGCCAGGCTGCCGACCAGATCCGGCAGCGGCGTCTGCGCCGTGATGTCGCCGGTGACCCGCAGCGCCGAGCCCGCGCCGCTGCGCTGCTCCGCCGCGAGCACCAGCTCCGTGCGCAGGAGCGAGAACTTCTCGATGCCCAGCGAGCGGCACAGCCGCGTCACCGAGGCCGCGGAGGTGCCGGCGAGCGCGGCGTACTCCGTGATCGTCATCCGCCCCACCTCCGCCGGCGCCTCGAGGGCGGCACGTGCCAGGAGCTGCTGCTGGGGCGGGAGCGCGGGCAGAGCGGTGCGCAGCATGGGCAGGATCGGGAGCCGCTCGGTCTGCTCGTGCACTTCCGAGGTCATGGGATGAGCCTTCCTGTCACTCAGCGCAGGGCGCCGGCGGTGAGCCCGGACTGCACCTGCCGTTGGAACACGATATAGACCACCAGCACCGGCACCATCGAGATGATCAGGCCGGCGAAGAGCTGCGCGATCGAGGTCGGGGAGGTCTCGTAGTTCTCGCCCAGGGCGAGGGCCACCAGCCCCTGGCTGAGCACGAAGTTCGAGCGCTCCTGATCCTGCTGCGGGTTCAGCACCTGCGGCAGCAGGAACTGGTTCCACTGGCCCAGGAAGTTGAACACCCCGATGGAGATCAGCCCGGGCCTGGCCAGCGGCAGCATGATCCGGAAGAACACTCCGAAGTGCCCGGCGCCGTCGAGGAACGCCGCCTCGGACAGCTCCTCGGGCAGGGTGCGGAAGAACGCGGTGAGGAAGAAGATCGAGAACGGCAGCGAGAACGCGGCGTAGACCAGGATCAGCCCCATCGGAGTGGCGAACAGCCCCAGCGCCTGCACGATCCGCACCAGCGGC
This sequence comes from uncultured Corynebacterium sp., assembly GCA_964535185.1. GTDB lineage: Bacteria > Actinomycetota > Actinomycetes > Actinomycetales > Dermabacteraceae > Brachybacterium. Next base: position 2,600 of record CAZHSL010000148.1, on the reverse strand, counting down.
ACGATCGCCAGGAACACGGGGAACGTCATCCCCGCCAGGTACAGCCAGTACAGGGCCCGGCTGCCCGGGAAGGGATAGCGCGCCATGACGTAGGCGGTCATCGCCGAGAGGGTCATCGTCAGCAGCACGCCGCCGGCGACGACCACCACGGTGTTGACGAAGAACGCACCGATGTTCGACTCCGCCCAGGCTCGGGCGTAGACGTCCGGGCGCAGCTGCCCGGGCGGCCCGAAGGGGCTGCGGTAGATCTCCGCGTTGGTCTTCAGCGAGGACATCAGGATCCAGGCCAGCGGCACCGCCACCACCAGGGCCCAGGCCACCAGGATCAGCTGAGGAGCCCTGCCCAGCAGGCGGGACGGCCAGGAGCGGCCCGCGCCTCGCCCCGGACCCGTCGGCCCGTCGGTCCCCGGCCCGGTGGTCGCCGGCCCGGTGGCGGTCGGCGCAGCGGTGGCCGGGTCCGCGGCGCTCGTGTCGGTGCTCATCAGTACTGCATCTCCTCACGACGGGTCAGGCGGAAGGTCACCAGCGCCAGCGCCACGGAGGCGAGCATCATGACGGTGCCCATCGCCGCGGCATAGCCGAACTGCGAGCTGAACGAGAACGCGGTGCGGTAGAGGTAGGTCGACATCACATCGGCCCCGAAGTCACCGGCGGTGCCGGTCATCGCCATCACCGCGATCAGGGCGTAGGAGTCCAGCGTCCCGATCCCCAGGTAGATCAGGGCCGTCTGCGCATGGGTCCAGATCAGCGGGAGGGTGACGTGGAAGAAGCTGCGCATCCTCCCCGCGCCGTCCAGCGCCGCCGCCTCGTAGAGCTCGGTGGGCACGCCGCCCATCGCGGACAGGAAAAGCACCATGTAGAAGCCGACGGAGGACCACACCGAGGCCAGGGCGATCGCGAGCAGGATCGTGTCGGGATTGCCCAGCGGCCCGTTCGGCACCAGGGTCAGCAGATCCGTGCCCAGCATCTGCAGCACGCCTTGGAGCAGCCCGCCCCGCGAGGCGTAGAGGTAGCTGAACATGATGCCGATGATCACCACCGGCACCACCTGCGGGAAGAAGAACAGCACCCGGTACAGCTCGGCCCCCGGCATGGCCCGCAGGTTGCCGGCGCCTCCGCGGGTGATCAGCGCCGCGAACAGCATCGCGAGCCCGAGCGTGAGCACCGGGATCACGATCAGCAGCACGGCGTTGTGCGAGACGGCCCGCCACCACGCCCCGTCCCGGAACAGCCGGAGGTAGTTGTCCAGCCCCACGTACTCCAGGGTGGGTGTGAAACCGGTCCAGTTCGTGAACGAGATCTGCACGCCCTGCGCGAAGCTCGACAGCACGAAGACCGTGTAGAGGATCAGGCCCGGGGCGAGGAAGGTGAGGATCAGGGGCCAGCGTCCGCGCTGGTGCATCAGCGGGTCTGCTTCCGCAGCGCGTCGTCGGCCTTCACCTCATCGGCCTTGGCCTGGCAGCGGGCCAGGTAGCCGTCGACGTCGAGGTCGCCGAGCACCAGCGCCATCAGTGCTGCATGCGCTTCCTCGGCGAGGCTCGGATACCAGGAGGAGAACTTCACGACCTGCCACGGCTCGACCGCGTTGGAACGGTCGATCATCGCGGTGATGGTCCCGAACGCCTCGCTGAGCTCCTGGTCGTCGTGGGCGCCGCGCACCATGGTCACCGAGTTGTTCAGCTCGGCGTAGTTGCGCGAGGCCTCCCTGCTCAGCAGCGCGCGCAGGAACTCGAAGGCGGCGGGACGGTTCGCGGCCGCGGCCGGCACGTACCAGCCGGCGCCGGGGTTGTTCGGCACCAGGTCGGCCAACGCCGGGTCGGGGGAGGGCAGCGCGCCGGCGGTCATCCGGAACCCTTCGGGGATCGCGGACTTCATCTCGTTCTCGAGCCATGCGCCGACGGGGATGAACGCCGCCTCGTGGTCCAGCCAGGCGGTCTGGGCCTGGATGTGCGTCATCTGGGCGACGCCCGGGAGGATCAGGTCGTCGGTGCGGAGCTGAAGCAGCGCCTCGGCCGCCTCGCGGATCGCGTCCTGGTGCCAGGCGCCGTCCTCGAGGTTGTCGACGTTCTTCCACACCTCCTGGCCGCCGAACTTGGCCACCAGCGGCTGCAGCACGCCTTCGTGGAAGTAGTTGGCGTGCATGCCGGTGAACGCCCACGGGTACATCCCAGCGGCCTTGATCTGCACAGACAGGGCCATCAGCTCGTCCCAGGTGGACGGTGCCTGCCAGCCCTGCTCCTCGAAGAGGGCGGCATCGCGCCAGATCCCCCAGGCGTACTGCACCGTGTTCAGGCCGATCAGCTGGCCGTCGATCATCCCGGCCTCCCGCACGCCCGGGTTCAGCGACTCCTCGACGGTGATCTCCGGATCGTCCCAGCTCGGTGCGGCCAGCAGCTCCTCGAGGGTGGCGAGCTGGTCGTTCGCGGTCAGGGTGGTCACGTCCAGCGCCCCCGAGCCGGAGTTCTGGAAGAGATCCGGCGGGGTGCCGTTCACGAACTGCGGCTGCAGGGTGCCGAGGTCCTCGGTGCGCACGATGTCGGTGGTGATCCCGGGGTGCTTCTCGAGGAACAGCTCCTCGGTGAGATCGAGGTGGGGCACCC
>CAZHSL010000147.1:0-6528 GCA_964535185.1 uncultured Corynebacterium sp. | reverse complement strand
TCCACGCTAATCAGCACCGCAGGGCGCGGCAATGGTCCGGGCCGAACGGTCGAGGCGGCGCCCGGTGCGGGCATGCGCTCAGTCGGCGGGACTCAGGTGCGCTGCGGCGAGCTCGCCGACCGCGGCCGGGCCGGTGGCGATGCCGACCAGCGGGGCGACCTCCGTGGCCAACAGCTCGAGGCTGCGCAGAGTCAGCGCGTGGTCGGCGGCGATCGAGTGGACCTGGAAGGACACATCGGTCACCTCGCGCAGCGCGGCGTCGGCCGTGAGCGAGGCGGCGACCTCCTCCACGGTGCCCACATGGGTGTCGGTCACGGCGATCAGCTCCGCGAGGCCGGCGCTGTCGGCGTCGAAGCCCGGCTGGGTCCTCGCCAGCGCCCGCAGCCCGGGCTCGGCGAGCTCGAGGGCGCGCCCCCGGTGCTCGGGGTCGACCACCAGGGCGGTGCGGGAGGCGAGGATCCGCGGGGCGACGCCGGCCGGCAGCTCCTCGCGATAGGCGTCGATGATCGGCAGCTGCAGTGTGTGCAGGGGGTCCCGGTGCGCCCCCTCGGGACGGGGCTGGGTGCGCGAGAGCAGCAGCCCGTCGGCCGCCTGGCCGGCGCGGCGGCCACCGTCCGCGGAGAAGGTGGCCTGCCAGATCCGTCGGCCGAGGTCGCCGGCGGGCGGATAGATCCGTGAGTCGGTGCCGCGGATCCCGCGCCCGGCGAGACCATCGCGCAGCACCTCGAGGTGCTCGGTGAACAGGTCCCGGCGGGCGGCGGGGTCGCGGCCGAAGGCCGGGAACGAGCTGGGGGTGCCACCGGCGGCGATGCCCAGCTGCACCCGACCGCCGCTGAGCGCGTCGAGCACGGCCGCATCCTCGGCGGCGCGCAGCGGGTCGTCGATCGGCAGGGTGAGCACGGCGGTGCCCAGCGCGATGTCGGTGCTGTGCTGCGCCGCGGCGGCGAGGAGCACGAAGGGCGAGGGCAGCCCTCCTTCGTACTCTCCGAAGTGGTGCTGGGCGACCCAGGCGGAGGCGAAGCCGAGTTCATCGGCGCGGCGGATCTGCTCGAGGGCGAAGCGGTAGCGGTCGGCGGCGGGCGCGTTCTCGAGCAGGCGGGTGAACAGGCCCAGTCGGGGTGCGGTCATGGGGCGGGGATCTCCTCGAGGCGGGGGTGGCGGGCGGGCGCGGGCGCGGCGTCGGAGGCGGCTTCGGGATGGCCTGCGCCGGGGATCGCGGCCAGCAGCGCCCGGGTGTACTCGTGGTGCGGGCGCTCCAGGACCCGGTCGACGGGACCGTCCTCGACCTGCCGGCCGCGGCGCAGCACCGAGACGGTGTCGGCGACCTGGCGCACCACGGCGAGGTCGTGCGAGATCAGCAGGTAGGTGAGCCCCAGCTCGTCCTGCAGGCGGGCGAGCAGGCGCAGGATCTGCGCCTGCACGGTGACGTCCAGCGCGGAGACCGCCTCGTCGAGCACCACCAGCTCGGGCTGAAGGATCAGGGCGCGCGCGATCGCGACCCGCTGGCGCTGCCCGCCGGAGAGCTCGCGGGGCCGCCGATCCGCGACCTCCGGCGGCAGGGAGACCAGCTCGAGGTGGTGCAGGGCGGCCGAGCGTCGCTGGGCCCGGGTGCCGCGGCGGGTGTTGCGCAGCGGCTCCTCGAGGATCGCGGCGATGGACTGCCGCGGGTCGAGGGACCCGAAGGGGTTCTGGTGGACCAGCTGCACGGTGGAGCGGAACTCGCGCAGCGCCCTGCCGCGACCGAGTGCGGTCACCTCGGTGCCTGCCACCTCGATGCTGCCTCCGGTGGGGCGGCGGAAGCCGGCGATCGCCCGGCCGGTGGTGGTCTTGCCGGAACCGGACTCCCCCACCAGGGCGTGGGTGGTGCCGGGGGCGATGTCGAAGGAGATCCCGTCGACCGCGACGAGGGGCTCGCCGCCGGGCCGGGGGAACTCCTGGCGCAGCTCGCGCACCCGCACCAGCGGTGCCTGCCCGGGCTCGGGGCGATGGGGGCTGCGGTCCACGACCTGTCGCAGGGAGGGGGCGTCGTCCAGCAGGGTGCGGGTGTAGGGGGCCGACGGCGCGGCGAGCACGGCGGCGCTGGGTCCGGACTCCTCGATGCGGCCGCCGCGCATCACCACCAGCTGGTCGGCGCGGTCGGCGGCGACGGCGAGGTCGTGGGTGATCAGCAGGACGCCGGCGCCGGTCGCCTCGCGCAGCTCGTCGATCAGGTCCAGCACGGTGGCCTGGACGGTGACGTCCAGGGCGCTGGTGGGTTCGTCGGCGATCAGCAGGTCGGGGTCCAGGGCGAGGGCGGCGGCGATCAGCACCCGCTGGCGCATCCCGCCGGAGAGCTCGTGGGGGTACTGGCGGGCGCGGGTGGCGGGATCGTCCAGGCCCACCTGGTCCAGCAGCTCGTGCACGCGGGCGGTGATCTGCTCGCGGTCTCGCCAGCCATGGATCCGCAGCGGCTCGGCGACGCTCGCGCCGATGGTGCGCACGGGGTCCAGCGAGCTGGTGGGGTCCTGCGGGATCAGACCGATCCGGGTGCCGCGCAGTGTGCGCCAGGCGTGCTCGGGCAGGCCCGCGAGCTCGTCGCGCCGGCCGTCCTGCCCGGTGAGCGTGAGGGATCCGCTCTCGATGCGGCCGTTGTCGGGCAGCAGGCCGATGGCCGCCTGGGCGACGGAGGTCTTGCCGGAGCCGGACTCCCCCACCAGGGCCGTGACCTGGCCGCGGGCGACGGTGAGGTCGATCCCGCGCACTGCCTCGACGGTGCGACGGCGCGTGCGGTAGGTGATGGACAGGTCGGTGATCTCGAGCAGGGGCGGGGCGCTCATGCCTGCTCCCCCTTTCCGATGGCCGCGCTGAGGCGGTTGGTGGACAGCACCACGGCGGCCACGGCCAGGCCGGGCAGCAGGGTCAGCCACCAGGCGGTGGCGACGTAGTCCCGGCCCTCGGCGATCAGCAGTCCCCATTCGGGGGTGGGCGGCGGGGCGCCGTAGCCGAGGAAGCCGAGGGTGGAGATCTGCAGGATCGCGGAGCCCAGCTGCAGGGCGGCGAGCGCCAGGACGGGGGCGGCGGAGTTGGGCAGGATGTGGCGCCACAGGACGCTGAGCAGGGTGCCGCCGGAGCCGTAGGCGGCTTCGACGTACTCGCTGCGCCGCACCTCGAGCACCCGGGAGCGGGAGAGCCGCGCGAAGGTGGCGATCGAGGTGATGCCCACGGCGATCGCGGCGTTGGTGGTGCCGAAGCCCAGCAGGATCACCACGGACAGCGACAGCAGCAGGCCGGGGATGGCCAGCAGCACGTCCACCAGGCGCATCAGCGCCTCCTCGACCAGCCCGCCGATGGTCCCGGCGAGCACGCCGAGGGTGGTGCCGGCGACGAGCCCCACCGCCACGGCGACCAGGGCGGCGGTGAGCGAGTGGGAGGCGCCGTGGACCACCCGGGCATAGACGTCGCGTCCGGTCGCGTCCGTGCCGAACCAGTGTGCGGCGCTCGGCGACTGGAGCGCCTCGGTGGTCGAGGCGGTGGGGCTGAATCCGGTGAACAGGCTCGGGGCCAGCGCCCACGCGAACGCGAGCAGCAGCACCAGGGCGGAGAGCACCACGGTGGGACGGAGAGCCGGGCGGAGAGCCGGGCGGCGGGTGCGCACGGCCCGTGCGCCGGTGCGGGGGCGGGCGTCGCCCGCGAGGGTCGGGATGCTCATCGGGCGACCACCGCGTCTCGCCCGGCCGGAGCGGGGGCCGTGGTGCGCAGCCGGGCGTCCAGCACCGGGTAGAGCAGGTCCACGACGAGGTTGATCACCACGAACACCACGGCCGAGAGCACCACCACCGCCATCAGCACCGGGGTGTCGCGGGCGGCGACCGCCTGCGCGGTCAGCTGGCCCACTCCCATCCGGCCGAACACGGTCTCGGTGACCACCGCGCCGCCCACCAGCTCGCCGAACAGCAGCCCGGCCATGGTCAGAGAGGGCAGCACCGCATTGCGGGCGACGCTGCGTGTCAGCAGCCACCAGGCCGAGGCGCCGCGGGCGCGGGTGACGGCGACGAAGGGCTGGGAGGAGACCTCGTCGATCGAGCGGATAAGCACCTGGGCCAGCGGGGCCGCGATCGGGATCGCGAGCGTGAGCACCGGCAGGATCAGCGCCTGCAGCGGGCTCGCGTTCAGCACCGGCACCAGTCCCAGCCGGAAGGAGAACACCTGCAGCAGCACGATCCCGATCCAGAACACCGGCAGCGAGACCATCAGCGGGGGCAGGCCCCGCAGGGCGCCGCGCAGGGCGCGGGTGGCGCCCAGGTGGCGCAGGCCGCCGTGGGTGGCGGTGAAGGCGATCACCACGGCGAGGGACACCGCGACCAGCAGTCCGAGGGAGGCCAGGGCCAGGGTGGAGGGCAGCGCCTCGGCGAGCAGTGCGGAGACCGAGGCCCCGGTCTGCACGGAGTAGCCGAGGTCCCCGCGCAGGAACGAGGCCACGGTGTCCAGGAACTGCACGAGCGCGGGCCGGTCGGCTCCGTAGGCGGCGCGGATCTCCGCGAGCTCTGCGGCCGACAGCCCCAGGTCGGGGTTGCCGTAGCGGGCCATCACCGCGTCCCCCGGCAGCGCAGTCAGCATCACGTACGCGACGACGAAGGCGAGGGAGAGGACCAGCACGGCGCCGCCGGTGCGGCGCAGGACGAGGCGCATCGGGTGCCTCAGCCCGCGAGCCAGGTGTCGTAGAAGCTGGGCCGGCCCACGGACTCGGTGGCGAAGCCCTGCACCGCGTCGGTGTATCCGAAGACCTGGGGCTCCTCGAACAGCGGCAGGATGTATGCCTGCTCGGCCAGGTGCGCCTGCGCCGCGGCGGAGGCGTCGGCGCGGCCCTCGTCCCCGGGGGTGGAGGCGACCGCTGCGAGCAGCTCGTCGAGCTCGGGATCGCCGACGCTCTCGTCGGGCTCGAGGTTCAGCAGCACGTTGCGGTTGTCCGAGGCGTACTGGGACTTCAGCACATCGAAGTCCGCGCGTCCCACCATCGAATGGTAGACCTGGATGGTCCCCGGCTCGGCGCGCGCGGCGTCCTGGGCGGCCTGGTCGCCGGGGTTCAGCCGCACGTCGATGCCGAGCGTCGCCAGCTGCTCCTGGATCAGGGTGACGACCTCGCGGGAGCGGGGCTGCGGGAGCGCCTCGTTGAAGGTGAGGGTGAGCGGCTGCCCGTCCTTCGCACGGAGGCCGTCGGCGCCGGCCGTCCACCCCGCCTCGTCGAGCAGCGAGACAGCGAGCTCGGGGTCGTGGACGTAGTGCTCGGAGGTGTCCGCGTGGCCGAGCGCGGTGGCGGCGAGCGCTCCGGTGGCCAGCGGGTAGTTCTCGGTGAACAGGGTGTCGACGATCGCCTGTCGGTCGATCGCGGCGATCAGCGCGCGACGGAGGCGCGGATCCTCGAGGGCGGGGTCGCGGAAGCGGAAGTTCAGCCCGTTGTTCACGCCGTTGGTGGCGGCGGCGTGCAGCGCGAGGCCCTCTGCCGCGAAGCGGGGCTCGTCGGGCGCCTCGATCTGGCGGGCCAGGTGGGCCTGGCCCGAGGTCACGGTGCCCACGCGCACGCTGTCCTCGGCGGCCACCAGGATGTCGATCCGGTCGAGGTGGGCGCGGCCGGTGTGCTGCAACGAGGCGGGCGCCCAGGCGTAGTCCTCGCGCGCGGTGAGCGAGATCTGGGTGCCGATCTGCTCCTCGGCGATCACGAAGGGGCCGGAGCCGATGATCTCCGTGGCGTTGCCGGGGCCGAACTGCTGGCCGTCGCGGTCCAGCGTCGCGGAGGCGAGCAGACCGGAGTTGATCGTCGAGACGGCCTGCGCGAAGCCGGGCGCGGGGGCGGAGAAGTGGAAGCGGACGGTGAGGGGGTCGAGGACCTCGCCGTGGTCGTAGTTGTTGATCGCCTCGGAGACGGTCAGGGCGCGCTCGGCGTCGCCGATGCCGAAGAGGTCGAGGTTCTTGACCACGTTCTCGGCGTCCAGCGGGGTGCCGTCGGAGTAGGTGACGCCCTCGCGCAGGGTGAAGGTGTACTCGGTGGCGTCCTCGTTGACCTCGGGCAGCTCGGTGGCGATCCACGGCTCCAGCTCGAGGGTCTCGGGGTTCTGGTGCAGCAGCCGGTCGGTGAGGTTGTTGACGATGCCGCCATTGGGGTAGAAGCCGGCCGACGGCGGGTACAGCGTGGTCCAGGTCTGCGGCTCCAGGTAGGTCAGGGTGCCGCCGGCGGCCGGTTCCCCGTCGGCCGCGGCCCCGCTGCCGCCGCAGGCCGCGAGGGTGGCCAGAGCCGGCATCGAGAGGCCGAAGGCGAGTGCGGACCGGCGGGTGAAGGACGCCATGGGATCTCTCCTGGAGGGGCGGAGCGGATGGAGGGGGCGCGGCGAGGGCCGCGACTCCAGTAGACCACTCCTCCCATAGTTTCTCTATGGGACGTTCATAGCGTGAAATATGGCGGGGTGGTCGTGCCCCGATGCCGCCGCTGGTGACGGCCTCCCCTCACCGCCCCGGCCGCACCAGCCCGGTCTCGTACGCCAGCACCACCAGCGC
>CAZHSL010000146.1:0-6592 GCA_964535185.1 uncultured Corynebacterium sp. | reverse complement strand
AAGGCGCCGGCCAAGCGCACCACCACGCGGAAGAAGAGCACCACGACGAAGAAGTGATCGCGCCGGAGCACCGGCGACCGCCGCTCATGACGAGGCGGCCGCATCCCTCGTGGAGGCGGCCGCCTCGCTCGGTCGGGGGCGGGCCCTGCGGCGGCTACTTCACCGACCCTGCGGCCAGTCCGCCGATGATGCGGCGCTGGAAGATCAGCACCATGATGATCAGCGGCACCGTCACGATCACGCCGGCGGCCATCTTCGTGCCGTACGGGGTGTCGAACTGCGAGATGCCGGTGAACTTCGAGATCGCCACGTTCGCGGTCTGCATCAGCGGCGCGTTCACCATCGTCAGGGCGATGAGGAACTCGTTCCAGGCCGCGATGAAGGTGATGATCGCCGTGGTGAACACCCCGGGGGCGGCCAGCGGCAGGATCACCCGGAGGAACGCCCCGAACCGGGTGGTCCCGTCGACCATCGCCGCCTGTTCGAGCTCCACCGGCAGCTGCCGGAAGAACGCGTTGAGGTTCCACACCGCCAGCGGCAGCGCGAAGGAGATCGTGGGGAGGATCATCGCCTGGTAGGTGTTGATCCAGTTGAAGGGGAACCACGCGAATCCCCCGCTGAACAGCTTCAGCAGCGGCACCACGAGGGTGACGACCGGGAACATCGAGGTCGCCACGATGAGGAACATGACCAGCACCTTGCCGCGGAAGTCGAGCCGCGCCAGCGCGTAGGCGCCGAACACGCCCAGCACGAGCACCAGGATCGTGGTGCCGCCGGCGACGACGAGCGAGTTCAGCAGAGCGCGGGCGAAGTGGTTCGACGGGTCGAAGACCGCGATGAAGTTCTCGACGCTGATCGGGCTGGGGATCAGCTCCGTCGATCGCCCCTCGGAGGGCTGGCGCAGCGCCGAGACGACCATCCAGTAGAAGGGCGCGAGGCAGTACACCAGGATGAACGCCATGCCCAGGGCGATGACGACCGATCCCAGGGTGCGTCCCTTGTGCTTCTTGGGCTTCAGCACCTCTCCCGTGCGGGAGACGACGCCCGTGGTGGTGGCGGTGCTCATGGCATGCTCCCTTCGGAGGTCGTGCGCAGGCGGCGCGGTGTCCGTCGCTTCTTCGCCGGGCGGTTCTGGTCGCCGATCACGTCGGCGCCCAGCAGCTTGACGAACAGGAACGCCACCAGGCAGATGTAGGCGAACAGCACCATCGAGTACGCGGAGGCGGCCCCGAAGTTCGTCTTCGATGCGGCGTCCGTGGCGAGCATGGACAGGGTCTGGCCCGAGTCCAGGGTCCCCAGCAGCACGTACGGCAGGTCGAACATGCGCATGGCATCGAGCAGGCGGAACAGCACCGCCACCACGAGCACCGGCCGCACCAGCGGAAGGGTGATCCTCCAGAACGTCTGCCAGCGGTTCGCGCCGTCGACCGTCGCCGCCTCGTACACCTGCTTGTCGATGGTCTGCAGCCCCGCGAGGGTGAGCAGCCCGATGTACGGCGCCGTCTTCCAGATGTCGGCGATGAGCACCGCGGCCTTGGCCTGCCAGCCCTCCGTGGTCCACAGGATCTGGTAGTCGATCAGCCGGTTGGCGATGCCGTTCGCATCGAAGATCAGCTGCCACATCAGGGCCGAGACCACCGTGGGGATCGCCCACGGGATCAGGATCGAGGCTCGCACCAGCCCGGTCGCACGCATCGCCTTGGCCATGATCAGCGCCATCGCGACGCCGAGCACCGTCTCGATGCTCACGCCGACGACCGTGAACAGGGTGGTGTTCCAGAACGCGTTCCAGAACCCGGCCCCGGCACCCGCGCCGGTGACGGCATCGACGTAGTTGTCCAGGCCGACGAACGTGTCGCCCTTGATGACCAGCCCGGTGGCCGGGTCGATCCCCTGACCGGACTGCATCAGGGACTGCCACGCCGACAGCACCAGCGGGAAGCCGACGACGAGCGCGAGCAGGATCAGCGTCGGGAGCAGGAGGAGGTACGCCATCCTGCCGTGGTCGCCGCCGACCTTCGTGCTGCGCCTGCCGCCGGTCGCCGTGGGACGAGCGACGGCGGTCCTCATTGCGCCGTGAGCTCGGTCAGCTGCGTCTGCAGGTCCGTCATCGCGGCCTCGGCATCCTTCTCACCGGAGAAGCAGGCGTAGGTCGCCTCCTGGATCGCCTGGGTCACCTCGCCGTACTGGACGACCGCGGGCCGGCTGGTGCCCTTGTCGATCGCGTCCTTCAGCTGGGGCAGGAACGGGAAGGCGTCGAGCATCTCCTGGTCCTCGTAGACGCCGGCGTTCGCCGGTGCCTGGGAGGTGGCGAGCCCCCAGCCCTTCTGCTGGACGGCATCGACCATGAAGGCGATGAAGTCGACGGCGGTGCCCTTGTTCTTCGCGAAGGCGCTCACGCCGAGGTTCAGGCCGCCGAGCGTCGAGCTGCCGGGGCCGTCGATCCCGGGCACCAGGCTCGCGACCATCTTCCCGTTGACCTTCGAGGAGCCGTCCTCGGCCTGGCCGAGCGCCCACACGTACGGCCAGTTCTGCAGGAAGGCGAGGCGTCCGTCCTGGTATGCCGCGCGGGACTCCTCCTCCTTGTAGGTCAGCGCCTCCTGCGGGATGAAGCCCTCGTCGAACCCGTCGCGGACGGTCTGGATGCCGGTGATCGCCTCCGCGGAGTCGGCGTGGGGCTTGCCCTCGTCGTCGAAGAGCTGCCCGCCGGCCGATGCCACGAGCCCGGCCGCCTGGACGGTCAGCCCCTCGTACTTCGAGTACTGCGACCCGAAGCCGAGCAGGTCCGGATCCTCCTCCTGCAGCGTCTCGATCGCGGAGTACAGCTCCTCGAAGGTCTCGGGCGGCCCGTCGAGGCCCGCCTGCTCGAGCAGATCGGTGCGGGAGAACAGCAGCTCCGCGTTCGTGGTGAACGGCACCCCGTAGAGCTTCTCGAAGTAGGTGCCGGTGACGACCGTGGCCGGGATGAGCTCATCGAGCGGGAACTTGTCCTCGGGCAGGGCGACGACCCACTGGTTCGCCGCGAACTCGGCCGTCCACACCACGTCGAGCCCGAGCACCGTGTACGCATCGGACTTCGCCTGGGCGTTGTTGATCATCTGGGTGCGCTGCTCGTCGGCGGACTCGGGCAGCTCGATGAGCGTGACCTCCTCGTCGGGATGCTCGGAGTTCCAGGTCTCGAGGAACTCGGCGAGCTTGCCGGTGGTGTCCTTGCCCTTGGCCAGGGTGATCGGGCCGCGCTCCTCGAAATCCTCGGCGGAAGCCTCGCCGCCGCCACCGCCGCCCGCGTCGTCGGATCCGCCGCCGCAGGCGGCCAGCGCAGCGGCCGCCGTCGTCACACCGCCGGCCGCGAGGACCGTGCGCCGGGATGCGAACGGGCGGGAAGTGCTGTTGACCATGTCGAAACTCCTTTGTTCAGACGCGAGCACAGATGTGCTCGATCTCACCAGTGTACGAGCACGCGAGCGGTGCCGAGGTCCCGATCCGGCATCGACGACGCCCCCTCCACATTCCGCATCACCTGCGGGTCCACCGTCAGGGGCCGCAGTGTCGGCACGACCGATAGATTGGACCCATGAGCGACACCGACGCCCCCCGAGGCGGTGCCGAGCCCCCGCTCGCCCTCCCGGCCTCCACCGTGCCCGATCCGTCGACCGCACCCGGCCTGCGCTGGGGAGTGATCTCGCCCGGCCACATCGCCGGCCAGTTCACCGCGACCGCTCACCGCGCGACGGCCTCGCGCGTCGTCTCCGTGGTCTCGCGCTCGGCGCAGCGCGCCGAGGCGTTCGCCGCGACCCACGGCATCGAGCACGCCGGCGACTCGGTCGAGCAGATGCTGGCGCGAGGAGGTGTGGACGCCGTCTACATCGCCTCCCCGCACGCGCAGCACCATGCGCTGACCCGGCCCGTGCTCGAGGCCGGGGTCCCCGTCCTGGTGGAGAAGGCCTTCACGCTGAACACGGCCCAGGCGCGCGATCTGCTGGACCTCGCCCGCGAGCGCGGCGTGTTCGCGATGGAGGCGATGTGGGCGCGGTTCCTCCCGCAGTACGACGTGCTGCGGCAGCTGCTCGCCGACGGCCTGCTCGGCGAGATCGTGGAGGTCGCGGCCGATCACGGGCAGTCCTTCCCGCTGGATCCGAGCCACCGCATGTATGCCCCGGAGCTGGGCGGCGGCGCGCTCCTGGACCTCGGCGTGTACCCCGTCTCGTTCGCCCAGATGGTGCTCGGCGAGCTCGGCGGATTGGCGGTGCACGGCGATCTCACCGAGACCGGCGTCGACGCCTACGTCGCCCTGCTCGCACGGGGTGAGCAGGGCGGCAGGGCACGGCTGTCCTCCACGCTGCGCGCCCGCACCCCCACCGAGGCCGTGGTCAGCGGGACCCTCGGCACGGCGCGCCTGTCCGGTCCCTTCTTCGCCCCGAACACGCTGACCGTGTCCCTGCTGGACGGCCGCTCGGCGTCGGTCGAGCACCCCGGTGCTCCCGGGGACGGGATGGCCTACGAGATCGCCGAGGCCGCGCGGCGGATCACCGCCGGCGAGCTGGAATCTCCCCTCATGAGCTGGAAGGACACCCTGGACGTGATGGGCACGATGGACGCGATCCGGGCGGCGCTCGGTGTGGTCTACCCCGGCGAGGAGATCGCATGAGCATCCTGGACTCCGTGCGCGGACTGCGCGTCCCGGCCCCGCACCCGCCCAAGCGGGGCGTGTTCATCTCCTTCGAGGGCGGGGACGGCGCCGGCAAGTCCACCCAGATGCAGCTGCTGCGGGACCACCTGGTCACCGACCGCTCGGTCGCCGAGGATCTCATCCTCACCACCCGCGAGCCGGGCGGCACCCCGCTCGGCCGGAGCATCCGCGGGCTGCTGCTGCACGGCGAGGACGTCGACTCGCGGGCGGAGGCGCTGCTGTACGCGGCGGACCGCGCCCACCACGTCGCCTCGGTGGTGCGCCCGCACCTCGCCCGCGGCGGGCTGGTGCTCGGCGACCGGTACCTCGACTCCTCCGTCGCGTACCAGGGGGCGGGGCGCGAGCTGGACGGCGACGAGATCGCCACTCTCTCGCTGTGGGCGGTCGACGGACTGCTCCCCCACCGCACCATCCTGCTGGACGTGCCGCCGCAGACGCTGGACGAACGGCGCGACCCCGCGCAGCGCGACCGACTGGAATCCGCCGGCCTCGCCTTCCACGAGACGGTGCGCCAGGAGTTCCTCGACCTCGCCGCCGCGGATCCCGAGCGCTATGCGGTCGTCGACGGGACCCTCCCGCGCGAGGAGGTCCACGCGCAGGTGCTGGACGCCATCGCGGAGGTGCTGAACCTGTTCGACCCCACCTTCGAGCCGGCACCGCCCACCCGGCACCGGGACGAGCAGTGACCGCCGGAACCCTGCACGACGGGCCGGCAGCGGCCGACGGGGTGTGGGCCGACGTGGTGGGACAGGACGCCGCCGTGGCCCAGTTCCGCCGTGCCGCCTCCCCGGAGGGCTCTCTCGCGCAGGCCTGGCTGATCACCGGTCCGCCCGGCTCCGGCCGCTCCACCGCGGCCCGGGCCTTCGCCGCGACCCTGCAGTGCGAGCAGGGCCTCGGCTGCGGCCGGTGCCCGGCGTGCCGGACCACGCTGGCCGGCACCCACCCCGACGTCACCGTCGTCGCGACCGACAAGCTCTCGATCGCGAAGGAGGAGGTGCGGGCGCTGGTGATGACCGCGCAGCGCGCCCCGGCCACCGGTCACCGCCGGGTGGTGATCGTCGAGGACGCGGACCGCATGAGCGCCGGCACCTTCAACGTGCTGCTGAAATCGATCGAGGAGCCGCCGCCGGCGACGGTGTGGATGCTGTGCGCCCCCTCGGCGGAGGACCTCGCGCCCACCATCCGCTCCCGCTGCCGCCTGGTCACGCTCTCGGTGCCGCCCTCCGAGGTGGTCGCCGAGCTGCTGCGCCGCCGGGACGGGATCGACGAGCAGCTCGCGGTGCGAGCCGCCCGCGCCGCACAGGGGCACATCGGCCTGGCGCTGCGCTACGCCACCCAGGACGGCGCGCTGGCCGCCCGCGAGGACTCCGCACGCACCCTGCTCTCGCTGCGGGGCACCGGGGAGGCGGTGCTCGCCGCCCAGGGCCTGGTGGACCGCGCCACCGCCGAGGCGAAGGAGCATGCCGACGTGGTCGCGGCGGAGGAGAAGGAGCGCTTCCTGCGCTCGGCCGGGATCGACGACGGCAAGGTGCCGCCGTCCCTGCGCTCCCAGGTGCGCCAGCTCGAGGAGGATGCGAAGCGACGGCAGACGCGGCTGGTCCGCGACGTGCTGGACAGGTACCTCCTCGATGCGCACTCGGTGCTGCGGGACGTGCTGAGCCGGCAGCTCGGAGCGGAGACCGAGCTGGTCAACATCGACGTGGTGCACGAGATCGAGGAGACCGCCGCGAGGGGCTCGGGGCGGATCACGCTGGGGCTGCTGGAGGCGGTGCAGGAGGCGCGGGACCGCATCAGCGGCAACGTGCCGCCGCTGCTGGCGATCGAGGCGCTGCTGGCCCGCATCGCCGTCTCCCTGCGCTGAACGTCGCAGGTTGGCGCAGGCCAGCACGTGCCGGACCACCC
>CAZHSL010000145.1:0-6594 GCA_964535185.1 uncultured Corynebacterium sp. | reverse complement strand
GGGCGCAACGAGGTGCTGCTGCTGGATCTCGAGAAGCGGCCGACGCGGCTCGGCCTGGTCACGGAGCACGTGTTCGCGACGCCGGGGGTCACGGCGGGCGACTGAGACCCCTGCGCAGCGCCGGCGACGCGAACGGGCGGCCCCGGGACTGGAGTCCGGGAGCCGCCCGTCGGCTTCGGAGCCGTGCTCAGCTCTTCGGCTCGAGATTCATCAGCGTCAGGATGCCGTCGGCGGGCATGGGAGCGTTCGGCGCGTAGTCGGAGCCGCCCTCGACCGTCGGATAGCCGGTCCAGTTCTGCTCATTGGCGACCAGCTTCCAGCCCGAGGTGGCGGTCGCGATGAACGGCGCCTCCTCGGTGAGGATCTCCTGGATGCGGATGATCAGCTCGTGGCTGCGCTCGACGTCCTCTCCCGCAGGAATCGAGCCCAGCTCGTGCACGAGCTCGTCGTACTCCTCGTTCTGGAACCGGCCGTAATTCCAGATCCCCTGCTCGCCGATCGGCGTGAACTGCAGATCGCTCATGGTCGCGAACATGTCGTACGGCATGCTTCCGCTGAAGGGGTAGTAGGACAGCATCCCGAAGTCGCCGACGGAGCTGGCCTCCGTGAACGGCGCGTCGGCCATCTGGTTGACCGCCACCTTCAGCCCGAGCGCCTCGTTCCACTGATCGGCCAGGATCTGCCCGGTGGTGACCCACTCAGCGTAGGGCTGGTAGACGTCGTAGCGCAGCTCGTAGGTCTCGCCGTCCTTCTCCAGAGCTCCCGCGTCCGTGACGGTCCAGCCGCCCTCCTCGAGCTGTGCCTTCGCGTACTCGATGTCCTGGGTCTGTTCCTGGTCCTCGGCGAGCATGTCGGAGAAGACGGTCGCATCCAGGCCGGCGCTGGTCGGGACGCCGTAGCCGACCGCGGTGACCTCCGCCGCGACGGCCAGGTCCAGTGCGGCGCGCAGGGCGCGGCGCACATGGACGTCGTCGTAGGGGGCGCGGGTCATGTTGAAGATCAGGCCGTCCGAGGCACCCGTGGGGAAGAACTCGTAGACATTGTTCTCCGGGTCCAGCGCCACGAACTCCTCCTGCACGTTCTCCCAGCCCATCCCGCCCACGTCGAGTGTGCCCTCGATGATCTGCTGCTTCGCGGCATCGCCGGTGACGGCATGCATGAACAGCTTGTTCGGACCGCTCGGTGCACCGCCCCAGTAGTCCTCGCGCAGGTCGAAGGCGATCTGCTGCGGGGAGAAGCTGGCGAGCACGCCGGGGCCGGTGCCGATGGGCTCGGGATTGGTCCAGGTGCGCACGTCCTGTTCGGCCCACACGTGCTCGGGGACGATCTGGCGGGTGGCGAAACCGCCGAGGTCCGCGAAGTTCGGCTCGTCGTAGGTGACCACGACGGTCTGATCGTCGGGCGCCTCGACCGAGGCGAAGGGGTAGGAGTTCGGAGTCTCCCCGGCGAGCACCAGGTCCCAGGTGAACTTCACGTCGCCGGCGGTCAGCGCCTCGCCATCGGACCAGGTGACGTCGCTGCGCAGGGTGAAGGTCAGCTCGGTGCCGGCATCGTCGAACTCCCACGACTCGGCGAGATGGGGGAGCAGCTCGCCGGCGGTGGAGCGGTCCACGCGCACCAGCGGTTCGTAGATGTACGACGTGCCGGGAGTGACGTTGACGCCGGTGGGGGAGAACAGGTTGAAGTTCTGGTTCCAGGTCGTGCCGCCCCAGCCCAGCCAGTGGATCTCGCGAGGGGCGTCGTCCCCCTCGCCGCCGCCGGTGCCGCGATCGAAGCTGCAGGCGGCCAGCGCCGCGGTCAGCGTCGCGGCACTGCCCGCCGCGAAGGTACGTCGGGTGAAACGGGTCATGTCAGCTCTCCTTCGAGGGGTGGGCCCCGGTGGCCCGGATGGTCTCTGGGGCGTCGGCGGCGAACAGCCAGCACCGCGCCTGCTGGTCGTCGGTGCTCAGCAGGGGCGGGGCCTCCCGGCGGCAGCGCTCCATCACGAAGGGGCAGCGTGCCTGGAATCGGCAGCCGGTGATCTCCTGCGCCGGATTCGCGGGCTCTCCCAGGGAGATCTCCTCGAACTCGGCGGGGTCCTCGCTCCGGCGCCGCGACGGATCTGGTGCGGACTCGACCAGGAGCCGGGTGTAGGGGTGCTTGGGGTGGGCGACGACGTCCTCCGTCGGCCCGGTCTCGACCAGCTCGCCGGAGTACATCACCGCCATACGGTCGGAGATGTAGCGGGCGCTGGCGATGTCGTGGGTGATGTACAGGACCGCCACGCCGCGCTCGCGACGGATCTCGTCGAGCAGGTTCAGCACGTCCAGCCGGATCGACACGTCCAGCATCGACGTCGGCTCATCGGCCAGCAGCACATCCGGATCCACGGCGAGGGCCCGGGCGATCGAGACGCGCTGACGCTGCCCACCCGATAGGGAGCTGGGGAAGCGGTCGATGTAGTCCTCCGCCGGGGTGAGGCTGACCAGCTCGAGGAGCTCGAGGGTGCGTGCCTCGACGGCTTTCCGCGACAGCCCCGGAGTGTGGATCCGGACCGCCCGGCCCAGGATGTGTCGGATCGATTTCAGGGAGTTCAGCGAGGCGAAGGGGTCCTGGTAGATCAGCTGGACCCGCTTGTAGAAGGGGCGCCGGCGGGTGCGGCGGTCGAGCGGCACCCCATCCAGCAGGATCCGGCCGGCCGTCGGCGGGTGCACGAGGGAGAACGCTCGGGCGAGGGTCGACTTGCCGGAGCCGGACTCGCCCACCAGGGCTACGATCTCGCCGCGACGCAGATCCACGTCCACGTCCCGACAGGCGTGGATCGCCACCTTGCGGCCGGCGTTGTCCTTGCCGTCGAAGACCACCGAGACCTGCTCGGCGCGCAGCACGCTGGGGCCGGAGGCGTCCGTCTGGTCGGGAGCCGCGGGGTCGGCCTGGTCCACGCTCATCGTGCCTCCTCGAGGATGGTCTCTGCGTCGGTCTCGTCCGCCTCCATGCGCCGCACGTGGCAGGCGGCGACCGAGTCCGGCAGCACGGTCATCTCCGGCCGCACCTGTGAACACAGCTCGATGGCCTCGGCGCAGCGCGGGTTGAAGGCGCATCCGGAGGGGAGACGGCGCAGATCGGGCGGGGAACCGGGGATGCCGTGGCGCTTGCCGCGCTCGGAGACGAGCGACGGGAAAGCGTCCCGCAGCCCCCTCGTGTAGGGGTGCTGCGGGTTCTCGGAGATGGTGGAGCCGTCGGCGACCTCGACGATCCGCCCGCCGTACATGATGGCGATGCGGTCGGCCATCTCCAGCAGCAGGGAGAGGTCATGGGTGACGAAGACGACCGCGAAGCCGAGCTCCTGCTGGAGTCGCAGGATCTGGTTGAGGATCTGGCGCTGCATGACCACGTCGACGGCCGTGGTGGGCTCGTCCATCACGATCAGATCGGGGTCGCATGCGAGCGACAGTGCGATCAGCGCCCGCTGCCGCATTCCGCCGGACAGCTCGTGCGGGTACTTGTTCAGCGCATCGGGCATGATGCCGACCATCTGCAGAAGCTCGGCGGAGCGGTGCCGCAGGGCCGCTCCGCCCAGGCTCCGGTCGTGGGCGCGCAGTACGTCGAAGAACTGGTCCCGCAGCCGGATCACCGGGTTCAGGCAGGCCATCGCGGACTGCATGACGATGGAGATGTCCGACCAGCGGAAGCGCTGCATCTCGTTGTCGTCGCAGTCGACCAGGTCGATCCCGGGCCCACCGGGATGCTCGTGGAAGACGACGCTCCCGCGGGAGGTCACCGCCGGGGCCTGCTGGAGACGGGTCATGGCGTTGAGCAGAGTGGACTTGCCCGAGGCGCTCTCCCCGGCGATGCCGAGGATCTCCCCGCGCCGCACGGTCAGGTTGATCTCCGAGCAGGCCTTGACGTTCGCGGAATCGTCGGCCCCGAGGTACAGCACGTCGAGGTCGCGGATCTCCAGCAGCACGTCCTGTGCCATGTCGGGAGGAGTGGGGGTGGTGCTCATACGAGGTCTCCTGACTCGGCCAGTGCGCGGCGGCGCCGCTGCTCACGGTTGAACTGCCGGGTGCGCGCGTTCAGCCGCGCGTTCAGCTGCGGGTTGGTGATCTCGTCCAGGCCGAAGTTGATCATCGCGGTGGCGAAGCCGATCAGGGCGATGGCCAGTCCGGGCGGGAGGAAGAACCACCAGTGGCCGCGCAGGATCGAGCCTCCGGTCTGCGCCTGGCTGACCATGGTCCCCCAGGTGATCTCGCTCGTGGAGCCCAGGCCCAGGAAGGCCAGCGAGGCCTCCATGAAGATCCCCGCCACCACGGCCTTGAGGAACATGGAGGAGATGACGCCGCCCAGGTGGGGCACCACCTCGACCGCGATGATGCGCGGAGTGGATTCACCGATGGTGCGCAGGGCGCTGGTGAAATCGCGATTGCGCAGGCTCATGGTCTGGGCGCGGATGGAGCGGGCTCCGCCGGGCCATTCGAGCAGGCCGATCACGACGGCGATCAGCAGGATGCCGGCCTCCTGCACGTAGCCCGCGATGATGAACAGCAGCGCGAAGCCGGGCAGGGTCATCAGCACGTTGACCACCGCGTTGATGAGCTTGTCGGAGACGCCGCCGAGATAGCCGGCGGTGGTCCCCACCAGCACGGCGATGACAGTGGCGATGATGCCGGACAGCAGCCCGACGGTCACTGATCCGCGAGCCCCGATGATCAGCTGGGCCAGCACGTCCTGGCCCACGTGGTTCGTGCCCAGCGGGTGCTGGGCCGACGGGGGAGCGGAGATCGCTTCGTAGTCGATGCCGCGCGGGTCGACCTGCATGACGTTCGCGACGAACCAGGGGCCGATCGCCGCGACCACGAGGAAGAAGAGCGAGATGATCATCCCGGCGGCGAACTTGCGGTTTGTCAGGAGTCGTCTCATCTCAGCTCTCCCTGGTGCGCGGGTCGAGGAGGACGTACAGCGAGTCCGCGATGAAGTTCGCCAGCAGCACGGCGAGCACGATCATCAGGAAGATGGCCTGCATCAGCGGGTAGTCCTTGGTGGTGATCGCGTTGTAGAGCAGGTAGCCCATGCCCGGGTAGGTGAACACGATCTCGGTGAGCACGACGCCGCCCAGGATCGCGCCGATCGAGGTGGCCAGGCCTGTGATGTTGGGGAGCATCGCGTTGCGCGCCGCGTAGCGGAAGGTCACGCGCCGGTTGCTGAGCCCCTCTGCGCGGGCGAGGGTCACGAAGTCCTCGCTGACCGTGGTGACCATCATGTTGCGCATCGCGAACAGCCATCCGGCGAAGCCGACGAAGATCGAGGTCAGGATCGGCAGCGCCCCGTACTCGAGGACGGAGACGAGGAACCAGAAGTTCGTGATCTCGAAGGGGACGCCGGGGTCGTAGCCGCCGGAGGAGGGGAAGAGCCCGAGCGTCAGCGCGAAGATCCACAGGCAGACCAGGGCCACCCAGAAGGAGGGCATGGACGAGAAGAACTGAGAGATCGGAGTGAGCCAGTTGTCCAGCTTTCCGCCGGGCCGGTAGCCGACGATGATGCCGAGCCCCGTGCCGACGATCCAGGCCACGATCGTGCTCACGCCCACCAGGAACAGCGTCCAGGGCAGAGCAGCGAGGATCAGATCGATCACCGGCGTGGGATATCGCGAGACGGCGATGCCGAAGTCTCCGGTGACGATGCTCGCGAGGTAGGAGATGTACTGTTCGAGCAGGTTGGCGTTCGGATCTCCGTACAGGGTCCGGATCGAATCGAGCATCTCCGGGGTGAGCTGTGCGCCGGTCTGTCTCGTGATCTGCAGGGCCAGGGCCTGGGCAGGGTCGCCGGGCATGAAGCGCGGGATGAGGAAGTTCAGCGTCAGCGCCACCCAGGCGGTCACGACGTAGAAGCCGGCCCGCTGCAGGAGGAACGATCCGCCCCGGCCGCGTGCCCGTCTGGGCAGTGGGGCGGGGGAGATCGTCGCCGGCGTGCTGGTCACGACCTTCTGACTATCGCTCACGGTGCCTCCGTCGGCGTCTCGGTGTGCGTCGTCTCCCGTAAGGCGGGAGTATGGGCCGCCAGCGTCTCTGCTAAACGGTTTACGCGACTGTAGCATCTTTCCGTGAATCGCTTCACACGCACAGGCTCTCGAGAGGACCTCGGTGGGCCGGGGGCCTTCACCCGGGTGTCGGGATGCGTTACTCTTCCGCAAATCGCTTTACATGTCTCGGTGGGCGCAGCAGGTCGTGTCGTGCCCGGGAATCGCCGTCATCGCCGATGAGCGGACCACGCGGCGGGTCAGCCCCTAGGAAGGAACCCATGGAAGACCTCAGAATCGGCGTCGTCGGCTTCGGCGCCCGTGCGACCCTCGCACGCCATGCCCACATGCCGGGCGAAGGATCGCGCGTCACGGTCGTCGCGGATCCCTCGCAGCGGGGCCGCGATCTCGCCCGCGAACGACTGGGCGAGGATGTGGCCACGGTCGAGTCGGTGCAGGAGCTGCTGGCCGGGCACGAGGTCGATGCGGTGATGATCCTGGCCCCGGACTTCGCCCACGCCTCGGTGGCGCTGCAGACCCTCGAGGCCGGGATCCCCACCTTCTGCGAGAAGCCGATGGCGATCAGCGTCGAGGACACC
>CAZHSL010000144.1:0-6639 GCA_964535185.1 uncultured Corynebacterium sp. | reverse complement strand
AGGATCCAGGTGCCCAGGCTCATCGGCGAGGTCACCTTCACGGTGCGCATCATGTTCAGGAACCGCTCGGGCCGGCCGAGGTCCTCGATCAGGGCGAGGGTGCCGGCCCCCACCGCGCCGAGCGCCACCAGCCGCGAGCTGCGGCGCAGCGCCGGGCGCCCGGTGAGCTGCGCCCCGAACGCGAGCAGGCCGGAGCCGCCGGCCACGCCGCCGAGGAAGAGATAGACCGCGATCGGCTCGCGCCACGGCGGCGCCTTGACGACGGGACGGCCGTAGTAGGAGTCGAACTCGTCGGCCCGCTCGATGTCGACGTCCTCGACGACGGCGCCCTCCCGAGAGCCGTCCCCCATCCCGACCTCGCCGAGGCCGCGGCGACGACGGCGTCCCCCGCCGCGGCGACGCCGGCGCGGGAGCTCCGGCGGCCGGTCGGCGTCGAACTCGCTGAGGCTCATCGGCGCCCGCCCAGGAAGGACAGCGCAGCGGCCGCCACCATGCCGGCGGCGGCGAGGCCCACCTTCGCATAGGACTGCGGGAGCGTCTTGGTGGGCACCTGCGGGTCCGGCGGTAGACCGTAGACCTCCGGCTCGTCCAGCAGCAGGAACACCGAGCCGGTGCCGCCCACGCCATCCTTCGGATTCGCGCCGTACAGGCGCGCCTCGGTCATCCCGCGCGCGTGCAGGTCCGCGACGCGCTCGCGCGCATCGGCGCTGAGCTCCTCGTGCTCCCCGAAGCGGATCGACTGGGTGGGGCAGGTCGCGGAGCAGGCGGGCTCCTCGCCGTCGACCAGGCGGTCGTGGCACAGCGTGCACTTGGCGGCGGTGCCCATCCTTGAGATCTTCTCGTCGCGGTCCGCGAACGGCGAGACGGTGCCGTCGTCGCGCCGCTGGATGACGCCGAAGGGGCAGGCGCTCACGCAGGTGCCGCAGCCGTTGCAGACGTCCTCCTGGACCACCACCGAGCCGTGCTCGGAGCGGAAGATCGCCCCGGTCGGGCACACGTCCAAGCAGCCGGCGTTGGTGCAGTGCTTGCACACGTCCGAGGACATCAGCCAGCGAAACTCGGGCGTGTCCGGGGGCGTGCGATCCGTGTTCGAGAGGTCTCCGGCGGGGGTCGCTCCGCGCGCTCCGGCGGACTTCGGGCCGATGCCGGGCATGCCGAGGCTGACCAGCTTGCGGCCGGACTCGCGGGCCTCCTCGATCCGCTCCTGTCCCTGCTCGACGAAGGCGACGTGCCGCCAGGTGTTCGCGCCCAGCTCCCCGGTGTTGTCATAGCTGGAGCCGAGGATCTCCAGGTCGCCGTCGATCGGGTTGCGGTTCCACTCCTTGCACGCCACCTCGCAGGCCTTGCATCCGATGCAGATCGAGGTGTCGGTGAAGAAGCCCTTGCGCGCATGGGTGTGGTCCCAGCCGGCGTCGGCCGCGGGACCGGCGGGGCCGGACAGCAGGCTCATCGGTTCCTCATCTCCTTCATCGAGGCGTCGCCGGTGGGGGCGGCGGAGGCCTCCTCCGGTCCGCGCACGTGATGCGGTGTCCAGGAGTCGGCCGGACCGGCGCCGGGCGCTCCCTCGGCCCCGTCGACCGCGGGATGCTCGGAGGCGATCAGGCCGGCACGTCGACGGTACGCCTCCACCAGCTCGCCGCGCTCGGGACCCCGCGGGCGACGCCCCGGGATCAGCGCGCACGAGTTGTTCTTGCTGTTCTGGATCTGGGTGTTGGCATCGAGGTTCATCCCGATCAGGTCGTTGGCGCCGTCGCCCTGGACGATCGCCTCGGTGCCGCGGCCGAAGTGGAAGGGCAGCCCGATCTGGTGCACGGTGCGCTCTCCGACCCGCAGCGGCTTCATGCGCTCGGTGATCAGCACCTTCGCCTCGATCGCGCTGCGCGCGGAGATGAGGGTCGCCCAGCCGTAGGGCTCCAGGCCCACCTCCTCGGCGAGCTCCGGCGAGACCTCGCAGTACATCTCGGGCTGCAGCTCGGAGAGGTAGGGCAGGAAGCGGCTCATCCCTCCTGCTGTGTGGTGCTCGGTGATCCGGTAGGTGGTGAACACGTACGGGTACACCTCCCCGCCGCGGTCGGAAGCGCCCGGGGAGCTGAGGTTGTCCTCGCTGCGGAAGGTGACGCGGGTGGGATTGGACTGCTGGGAGTACAGGGGGTTGGGGATGTTCGACTCCGGCGACTCGTAGTGCGTCGGCAGAGGGCCGTCCACCAGGCCGGTGGGCGCGAACAGCCAGCCGCGGCCGTCGGACTGCATGGTGAACGCATCGGTGCCCGACAGCGCGGCGGCGCCGCCCTGGGACGGATCGCCGGGATCGTCGGGGCGCTTGGTCACCGGGAAGTCGGGGACGTCGTGCCCGGTCCACGCGCCGGCGTCCTCGTCCCACCACACCAGCTTCTTGCGCTCGCTCCAGGGCCGTCCCTGCGGATCCGCCGAGGCGCGGTTGTAGAGGATCCGGCGGTTGGCGGGCCAGGCCCAGCCCCAGTCGTCGGCGATCTCGTCCTGCTCCTGTCCGGGCGTGCGGCGCCGGGCCTGGTTGACGCCGTCCGCGTAGACCCCGGCGTAGATCCAGCACCCGCCGTCGGTCGAGCCGTCACCCTTCATCTCGGTGAAGGAGGACAGCGGGCGGCCGGCCCGCTCGCCCTCGAGGTGGCGGCCGTTGATCTCGGCGAGCACCGCCTCGGCATCGGGTTCTCCGTGCTCGGTCCTCGGGTAGTCCCAGGTGAGATCGAGGATCGGCCGATCGCGCGGATCCGTGGAGTCGCGCAGCTTCTCCCGGATGCGCAGGCCGAGCTCGTACATGAACTCCAGATCGCTGCGCGCGTCGCCCGGCGGCTGGACGGCCTGGTCCCGCCACTGGACCATGCGCTGGGTCTGCGTGAAGGAGCCCGCCTTCTCGGTGTGGTTCGCGGCCGGCAGGTAGAACATCTCGGTGGCGATCTGCTCGGGGGACAGCTCCCCGGACTCGACCTCGGGGCCGTCGCGCCAGAAGGTGGCGGACTCGATCATGTAGAAGTCGCGCACCACCATCCACTTCAGCTTCGACATGGCCAGGCGCTGGAGGCGCCCGTTGGCGGAGCCCACCGCCGGGTTCTGGCCGAACAGGAAGTAGCCGTCGACCCCGCCCTCGAGCATCCGCATCGTGGTCTGGTAGGTGCCGTGGGCGCCGGTCAGCCGGGGCAGCTGGTGGTAGCCCCAGTCGTTCTCCGCCGTCGCGTGCTCGCCCCACCATGCCTTCAGCAGGTTGACCGCGTACACGTCCGCGTCCGCCCAGAAGCCCTTCTGCTCCTTCTTCCCGATGGCGCGGGTGTACTCGGCGAAGTCGTCCTGGCCCACCTTCGGCATCGGCAGGTAGCCGGGGAGGATGTGGTACAGCGTCGGGATGTCCGTGGAGCCCTGGATCGTGGCGTGGCCCCGCAGCGCCATGATGCCGCCGCCGGGACGCCCCATGTTGCCCATGAGCAGCTGCAGCACCCCCGCGGTGCGGATCATCTGCGCGCCGCCCTGGTGCTGCGTCCAGCCCAGCGCGTAGGCGAAGGAGGTGGTCCGCTCCCGGCCGGAGTTCTCGGCGATGGCTGTGGCGAGGTAGGAGAAGTCCTCCGGGGAGATCCCGCAGGTGTCCTGCACCATCTGCGGGGTGTAGCGCGCGTAGTGGCGCCGGAGGATCTGGAAGACGCTGCGCGGGTGCTGCAGCGTCTCGTCCCGCTCCGGCAGGCCGCGCGCGATGTCGTCCGCGTCGCCGGCATAGGCCCAGCGGCTGTTGTCGTAGGTGCTGGAGTCGGGGTCGTAGCCGGAGAACAGCCCGTCGAGGTCCTCCGTGTCGGCGTACTCCTCGGAGACCAGCGTCGAGGCGTTGGTGTACGCCTGGACGTACTCCCGGAAGAACAGCTCGTTCTCGAGCACGTGCCGGATCACGCCGCCGAGCAGCACGATGTCCGTGCCGGCACGGATCGGGATGTGCCGGTCGGCGTTCGCCGAGGTGCGCGTGAACCGCGGATCCACATGGATGACGCGCGCGCCGCGCTTCTTCGCCTCGATCACCCATTGGAAGGCGACCGGATGGGCCTCGGCCATGTTCGACCCCTCGATGACGATGAGGTCGGAGTTGGCGAAGTCCTGCACGGACTGCGTGGCACCGCCACGACCGAACGAGGCTCCCAGACCGGGAACCGTGGCGGAGTGTCAAATGCGGGCCTGGTTCTCCATCTGGATCGCGCCTGCGGCCGTGAAGAACTTCTTGATCAGATAGTTCTCCTCGTTGTCGATGGTCGCCCCGCCGAGGCTGGCGATCCCCATCGTGCGCTTCAGCGGCCTGCCCTGCTCGTCCTCGTCCTCCCAATACGCGCGGCGGGCCTCGATGAACCGGTCGGCGATCATGTCCATCGCGACGTCGAGCTCGAGGTCCTCCCACTCGGTCGCGTACGGGCGGCGGTAGCGCACCGTCGTCTGCCGCAGGGAGGAGTTGGCCAGCTGCTGGCTGGCGGCGCCCTTCGGGCACAGCCGGCCGCGGGAGACCGGGGAGTCGGGGCTGCCCTCGATCTGGATGACCCGGCCGTCCTCGTGGAAGACGCGCTGCGCGCAGCCGACGGCGCAGTACGGGCAGATGCTGTCCGCGACCCCGTCGGCCGTCGCGGTGCGCGGGGCCGTGGCGCGGGTGGTCGCGGACGTGACGGCGCTGCCGCGTCCGGTCGGATCCGCCCCGCGGAGCTGCCGGAGGACCGGCCAGTCGAGGAACGTGAGGCGTGCCATATGGGCATGCTACCAGCGGCGGTCGGGGCGCTCAGCTGCGGTCGGGGCCCTCGTCGCGGATCCGCTCGTGATGGCGGATCACCTCGGTGACGATGAACCGCAGGAACGCCTCGGCGAAGGTCGGGTCGAGGCCGGCCTCGTCCGCCAGCTCGCGGAGATGGGCGATCTGCTCCTGCTCGCGCGAGGGATCGGCGGGAGGCAGCCCGTGCTCGGCCTTCAGCAGACCCACCCGCTGCGTGTGGGAGAAGCGCTCGGCGAGCAGGTGCACGAGGGCGGCATCGATGTTGTCGATGCTGCGGCGCTCGCTCATCAGCAGCCGCCTGGCGCGTTCGACGTCCTGTCCGTCGTCGTCGCGGGCGGCCGCGTCAGGGATCGTCATGCCGAGCGCTCCTGGCGACCGCGGCGCTCCTGCGCGTCCGCGTCCTTGCCCGTCAGCATCAGCGGGGCCCGCCCCTCGGTGACGACGCCCTCGGTGATGACCACCTTGACCACGTCGTCCCGCGAGGGCACCTCGAACATGACCTCCTGCAGGGACTCCTCGAGGATCGCGCGCAGGCCGCGCGCCCCGGTCTCCCGCTCGATCGCACGATCCGCGATGGCCTCGAGGGCGCTGCGCTCGAAATCGAGCTCGACACCGTCGAGGGCGAACATCTTCTCGAACTGCTTCACCAGGGCGTTGCGGGGCTCGGTGAGGATCGTGATCAGCGCCTCGCGATCCAGGTTCGACACGCTCGTGATCACCGGCAGACGGCCGATGAACTCCGGGATCAGCCCGAACTTGAGCAGGTCCTCGGGCAGGAGCTTGCCGTAGAGCTGCTCCTGCTCGAGCGGGGAGTGCAGCTCCGAGCCGAAGCCGATGCCCCGCCGGCCGATGCGGGAGGCGATGATGTCCTCGATGCCGGCGAAGGCGCCGGCCACGATGAACAGCACGTTGGTGGTGTCGATCTGGATGAACTCCTGGTGCGGATGCTTGCGCCCGCCCTGGGGAGGCACCGCGGCGACCGTGCCCTCGATGATCTTCAGCAGCGCCTGCTGCACGCCCTCGCCGGAGACGTCCCGGGTGATCGAGGGGTTCTCGGACTTCCGCCCGATCTTGTCGACCTCGTCGATGTAGATGATCCCGCGCTCGGCCTTCTTGACGTCGTAGTCGGCGGCCTGCAGCAGCTTGAGCAGGATGTTCTCGACGTCCTCGCCCACGTATCCGGCCTCGGTCAGCGCTGTCGCGTCCGCCATCGCGAAGGGGACGTCGAGCATCCTCGCGAGGGTCTGGGCGAGGTAGGTCTTGCCGCAGCCGGTGGGACCCACCATCATCACGTTGGACTTGGCGACCTCGACGTCGTCGCCCTCGGCGTCGACCTCCTCGGCGAGGGTCGCGGCGGCGTTCTTGGCCGGGCCGCCGGGCTGCTCGGCGTCCTGCGCGCGCACGCGCTTGTAATGGTTGTAGACCGCGACCGAGAGCGCGCGCTTGGCGGGCTCCTGGCCGACGACGTACTGCTCGAGGAAGTCGAAGATCTCCCGCGGGGCGGGCAGCGGCGCCTGCTCCTGGGAGGCGGGCTGGGCGGCCTGGATCTCCTCGGCGATGATCTCGTTGCACAGCTCGATGCACTCCTCGCAGATGTACACCCCGGGGCCGGAGATCAGCCGCTCGACCTGCTTCTGCGACTTCCCGCAGAAGGAGCATTTGAACACGTCGGATCCATCGCTCGTACGCGCCATGTCCGTGTCCTCTCATCAGGCCGTCAGCAGTGCGCTCCGCGGTTCCCGCGGGAGCGTTCCCCGGGGCCGTGCGAACCGTCACCACGGTATCGCGAAGAGCTGTCCGATCACGGGAGGCGACGCTCCGGGGATGCCGCTGCGGAGGGCGCGAGGGCCCTCCGCAGCGGCGAGGGGTCACTT
>CAZHSL010000143.1:0-6649 GCA_964535185.1 uncultured Corynebacterium sp. | reverse complement strand
TCCAGGACGGCTACCGCCTCGTCATGGCGACCTACGAGGTGCGCTACGACGGGCCGGGGCAGCTCGCCCCCGCCGAGGAGCTGTGGCTGACCGGGGAATCCGACCGCACCTACTTCCCGGACATCGCCGAAGGGCTGGTGGACGACCCGATGAAGAGCATCGGGCCGCTGCAGGACGGCGAGACCGCGCGGTTCCGCAGTGCGTTCCTGATCCCCGAGCAGGAGGTCGACACCTTCCACCTCGGCGTGGAGACCTACAGCGGCGAGATCCTGTATTTCGCGACCGGGTGAGGCGCCGCCGGGCCGGACCGAGGCAGGGCTCGGGTGGGTTACCGTGACCAGGGGCGTGCCCGCGCCCCTTCATCGCTCGGGAAAGGGGGCCCGGCGCGACGGAGCCCGCAGCCGACGCGCCGCGCACTGCCATGCACCAGACGCCGCCCACGGTCCCGCTGCCGGACCCCTCCGCGCAGCGCCGACCGCGCACGTCGTTCTACGCGGCCGTGGGGTGCCTGTCCGTGATCGCCGGACTGCTGCTCGGCGTCGGCGGCTTCTTCGGGGTGCGTGCCCTCCAGCACGAGGGCGGCGCCCCGATCAGCGGTGGGGAGAGCACCGGCCCCGCGCCCGAGCCGACGGTGCTCGAGAAGGCACCGGTGGGCCCGGACTCCGCCGTCCCGCTGGGGAGCACGTTCCCGATCGAGTCCACCCTGCTCGAGGGACAGGTGGACGTGACCCCCACGACCGTGGACTGGGACGCGACCGCGGAGATCCACGAGGCGAACGCCTACAACGAGAAGCCCGAGGCCGGCAGCAAGTACATCCTGCTCACCGTCGAGGGCGTCTACCACGGCGACGGCTTCGAGGAGTGGCGCGCCGGCTCCTGGCTCGATGTGGTGTACGTGGCGGAGGACGGCACGCGGTACGACCGGGCCTTCCGCGTCACCCCTCGGCACGAGGAGCTGATCGGGCAGAAGGGCGTCGGCGAGGACGGCGGCTTCCTGTCGGAGTACTGCTTCGAGGTGCCCGGGGACCTCGAGGCCGGCGGGCACTTCGTGCTCGACGAGTACGTCATCGACATCGACTCCGGAAGCTGGGTCGAGGCGGCCTGAGGGCGCAGACGACGATGGGGCCCGACGGCTGCGCGCGGCCGATCGTCCCGGTGGACACCCGGCCCCGGTCTGAGGCATCATCTATCTGAAACCCTCAGTATCAGACAACTGCGGGACGGCACCTGCCCTCGACGAAGAGATCGCGAAAGGTCACTGATGAGCAGCTACAGCGAGCACGTCACCCGAGTCCTCACCGAGGACCGCGAGCACCCGGGACTGGGAACCGTGACAGTGCTGACCTTCGCGCCGCCGGAGGGTGAGGAGCACCGCCCCGCCACCCTCGGGCCCCGCTCGGTCCAGGCCGTCACCGGCGCGATCGGCGCCGCCCTGGACCGCGCGGAGGCCGGCGAGATCCGCGCCATCGCCCTGACCGGGACCGGCCGCGTCTTCCTCGCCGGCGCCGACCTGTCGATGTTCGCCGACCCCGCGGCCGTGGCGGACGTCCGCCCCATGACCCGAGCCATGCACGACATGCAGATCCGGGTGCGCACCAGCCCCGTGCCGGTGCTCGCCCACCTGAACGGGGTCGCCCTCGGCGGCGGCCTCGAGGTCGCGCTGATGGCCGATGTCCGCACCGCCGCTCCCGGCGTGCGCGGCCTCGGCACCCCGGAGACCGGTCTGGGGATCCTGCCCGGCTGGGGCGGCACCACCCTGCTGCAGTCCGTCGTCGGCCCCGAGGCCGCGGTGCGGATGATCCTCGAGGACCCTGCACGCGACAGGCAGCTCCGCGCCGAGCAGGCCCTCGAGGACGGCCTGGTCGACGAGCTCGCCGCCGACCTCGACGAGGCGCTGGACCAGTTCGCCGCCCTCGTCGCGGCCCACGTCGATCTCGAGGAGACCGACGCGGACGTCGTCGATCCGGCGCTCGCCGCGAGCGCCGCCGACGCCCCCGCCGATGCTCCCGGCGCCTGGGCCGGCCGGGAGGTGCCGCTGCCCGGCGCCGACACCCCGGAGGCCGAGGCCCTGCTGGACGCGCTCGACGCCGCGCACGGCACCGCGGAGACCCGCCGCACCTGGGCCGCCCGACTCGAGGCGCAGGGAGCCCCCGCCGTCGGCCGCGCGCTCGCCCTGCTGCAGGCGCTGCCCGGCTCCTCCCTCCCCGAGGCGCTCGAGCGGGAGGCGGCCGCGCTCGAGGACCTGGTGCGCAGCGATGCCGCCGCGGCCTCGATGTACTCCGCCGAGCTGCTGCGCCGCGGCAAGCCCGGCCGCACCCCGGTCGAGGGGTCCCGCGAGATCGGCCGCGTCGGCGTGGCAGGTGCCGGGCTGATGGCCTCGCAGATCGCGGCCCAGCTCGCCCTCGGCCTGCAGGTCCCGGTGGTGATGCGCGATCTCGACACCGCGACCGCCGCCAAGGGGCTGGCCGCGGCCCGCGACGTGGTCGCACAGACCGCCGCGCGCGGGAAGCTCGACGAGACCGCCGCCACGCAGATCGCCGAGAACCTCTCGGCCACCACGGACCTGCAGGAGCTCGCGGGCTGCGACCTCGTGCTCGAGGCCGTCCCCGAGGTGCTCTCGATCAAGAAGTCCGTCTTCGCGGAGCTCGAGAGCGTCCTGGCCGAGGACGCCCTGCTGGTCACCAACACGTCCTCGCTGTCGGTGGCGGCGATGGCGGAGGAGCTCGCCCACCCGGAGCGCGTCGTGGGGCTGCACTTCTTCAACCCCGTCGCGAAGATGCCGCTGGTCGAGGTGATCCACACCGAGGCGACCGACGAGGCCACCCTCGCCACCGGCCTCGAGGTGGTGCGCCGGCTGAAGAAGTTCGCCGTGCGCAGCGCGGACGCCCCCGGATTCATCGTCAACCGGCTGCTGTTCCGAGTGCTCGGAGCGGTCCTCGCCTCCGTCGACGCCGGCGCGGACCCGGCGGAGGTCGACGCCTCGCTCGACGCCCTCGGCCTGCCGATGCGCCCCTTCGCCCTGCTGGACCTCGTGGGCCTCGCCGTCGCGGACCACGTGGGCAAGGTGCTCGCGGACGAGCTCGGCGACCGCTTCCACGCCTCGCCGGGCCTGAGCGCGATGGCCGAGAAGAAGGCCCGCTTCACCGAGCGCAGCAGGACCTCCGTGCACCCGCCGGTCTCGCCCACCGTCGCCGAGGTGTTCGGCACGGGCGCCTCCGGTGCCGCCGCGGCCCCGACCGGGGACGCCCTGCTGGAGAAGGTGCAGGACGCCCTCGCGGAGGAGATCGCGCTGATGCTCGATGCACGCGTGGTCGAGCGCCCGGAGCAGGTGGACCTCGCCCTGATCCTGGGCGCGGGCTTCCCCCGTCACCGAGGCGGCGTCACCCCGTACCTCGACTCCTCCGGCGCCTCGCAGCGCGCCGCCGGCCGCACCTTCCACGGGGAGATGTTCACCGGCCGCAGCTGAGCCGGCACACGCACCGCCCCGGGATCCCTGCACACGCGGGTCCCGGGGCGGGCCGCGTGTGAGCGCCGGTGAGGGACCTGCTCAGCGCCGCGGCGCGGCCCAGGCGTCGAGCTGCTCGAGCGCCTGCTCGATGGTGCTGCGGCTCTTGCAGAACGCCATGCGCAGCCAGGAGGTCGCCTCCCCGGCCTCCCCGTCGCGGTAGAACGCCGACAGCGGGATCGCCACCACCCCGGCCTCCGTCGGGAGGCGCTGCGCCAGCGCCTCGGCGTCGGGCTCCCCGAGCCCTCCGGCATCCGCGACCGTGAAGTAGCCCGCCGCGGGCACGCTCACCCGGAACCCGATCTCGCGCAGCCCGTCGGTGAGCAGGTCGCGGCGTTCCCTCAGATCGGCGGCCAGCTCCTCGAAGGCCGACGGCGGCATGCCGAGCCCCGCCGCCACCGCGGGCTGGAACGGTGCGCCGGAGGAGTACGTCAGCCACTGCTTGAGCCCCGTGATCGCCGTGATCAGCTCCGGGCGAGCGGTGATCCAGCCGATCTTCCAGCCGGTCACCGAGAAGGTCTTGCCCGCCGAGGAGATCGAGACGGTGCGGTCCTGCGCCCCGGGCAGCGTCGCGATCGGGCGGTGCGGGGCGCCGAAGGTCAGGTGCTCGTAGACCTCGTCGGTGGCGATCAGTGCGTCGTGGCGCACCGCCTGATCGACGATGGCCGCGAGCGCGTCCTGCCCGAGCATCAGACCGGTGGGGTTGTGGGGAGTGTTCACCAGCACCAGGCGGGTGCGCTCCGAGAAGGCGCCGCGCAGCGCGTCCGTGGAGACGCCGAGGACCAGGTCGCCCGAGTCGGGGTCCGGGCAGGACGTGACCGGCACCGTGCGGTGCACCCCGCCGGCCAGGGCGATGATCGCCGCGTACTGGTCGTAGAAGGGTTCGAGGGTGATCACCTCGTCGCCCGGCTCGACCAGGGCCAGGACCGTCGCCGCGAGCGCCTCGGTGGCGCCGGTGGTCACCATCACCTCGCTCGCGGGATCCCAGTGCAGGCCGTACCACTGTGCCTGGTGCTCGGCGATCGCCTCCCGCAGCCCGGCCTCGCCGGGGCCGGGCGGGTACTGGTTGCGGCCGGCGCGGATCGCCTCGACCGCGGCCTCGGACACGGCGGCGGGCGGGGGATCGTCGGGGAAGCCCTGCCCGAGGTTCAGCGCTCCGTGCGTGAGGGCGAGCGCGGACATCCGGGCGAACACGCTCGGGTGTACCTGCCCGTCCTTCAACAGGCCGGCAGCGGCGGCGGCGCGGGTCCAGGGGCCGGTGGTCTCCATGGCGTCGAGTCTGTCAGACACCGGCGGGGCGGGAGGTCTACGGTGGCGGTCAGCCGTCCGCAGCGTCGCAGCGAAGGAGCAGACCATGGAGATCCTCGTCCGCCCGGGTGACCTCACGAAGGAGCGCACCGACGCCGTCGTCAACGCCGCGAACTCGGCGCTGCGGGGCGGCGGGGGCGTCGACGGGGCGATCCACCGCGCCGGCGGTCCCGACATCCTCGCCGAGTGCCGGCGGCTGCGCGAGACCTCGCTCCCGGACGGCCTGCCCGCGGGGCGAGCCGTCGCCACGACCGCCGGGAGGCTGCCGGCCCGCTGGGTGATCCACACCGTCGGGCCCGTGCACTCCACCCGCGAGGACCGCTCCGCGACCCTCGCCTCCTGCTATCGCGAGAGCCTGCGCGCGGCGGTCGAGATCGGTGCGCGCAGCGTCGCCTTCCCGACCATCTCCGCCGGGGTCTACGGCTGGCCGATGGACGACGCCGCCCGGATCGCGGTGCAGACCGTGCAGGAGACGGCCGAGGAGGTCGCGGGGCGGATCGACACCGTCGTGTTCGTCCCCTTCGGCGAGGAGGCCGAGCAGGCGTTCCGCCGCTGGACCCGGCAGTAGCCGCGGGCGCCCGCGCTCTGCGAGATCGTCAGGTTCCGAGCCATGTCGGCGGCGGATCTGGCACGGAATCTGACGATCGCCGAGGTGGACGTCGCCGCAGGCCGGATCGCGGCGGCTGCGGCTCAGCGCTTCGGGAAGACGAGGCGGCCGTAGGTGACGTACCGGAACGAGGTGGAGACGACCTGCCCGACGAGCGTGCCGGAGATGTTGTCCGCCAGCACCGAGTCGAGTCCCAGCACGTAGCGGGAGAACGCGAGGCAGGACAGCTGCAGCCCCGCGGCGATCAGGTTGACCAGGACGAACAGCATCAGTGACCGGGCGGTGTCCGGCCGGGGCCGGTCGCCGAAGGTCAGCAGCCGGTTGCCCAGATAGGTCAGGCACGAGGCGACCGCGATGGTCAGCAGCTTCGCCGTCAGCGGTGTGCCGTGCAGCAGCCCCGCTCCCCAGCCCTGGCTCGGGCTCCAGAACACCAGCAGGTTGTACATCGCCGTGTCCAGCAGGAACACCACTCCGCCGACCAGGAGGAACAGACTCGTGGGGCGCAGGTGCTGCTTCGCCGTCGCCGCGAGACGTGAGCGCACTGAGGTGCCCGCGGGGGCGGTGGAGGCAGGGGAGTCCTGCGTCGTCGAGTCCGGCGTCAGCACGCCCGGCACTGTACCCGAGGCGGTAGGATCGGACCTCGGCCGCTGCGACGGGCCGGTGCCGCGAGTGCCGACCCTGGGAGCGCGCGGCACGACCGAGGCGACGGGCAGGAGGGTCCTGAGAGGATCCCGCCCTGGGAGCGCCCGGTCCCCACCGCTGCGACGGCCCGACGGCACCGCCCGACGACCCCCGGGGCGCGCGGCACCGACGACGACTCCTCCGAGGAAGGCCCCCATGACTCACGTCGCCCTCACCATCGCCGGCTCCGAGACCACCGGAGGCGCCGGGGCGCAGACCGACCTGAAGACGTTCCATCAGCTCGGCACCTTCGGCACCGCTGCTCTGACCTGCATCGTCTCCTTCGACCCGAAGAACGACTGGGGCCACCGCTTCGTGCCCGTCGACCCGCAGGTGATCGCCGACCAGATCGAGGCCACCACCGCGGTGCACGAGATCGACACCGTGAAGATCGGCATGCTCGGCACCCCCGCCACCATCGACACCGTCGCGGCCTCGCTCGGCGAGCGCTCCTTCACCAACGTGGTCCTGGACCCGGTGCTGATCTGCAAGGGCCAGGAGCCCGGCGCCGCGCTGGACACCGACAACGCGCTCAAGGAGAAGATCCT
>CAZHSL010000142.1:0-6654 GCA_964535185.1 uncultured Corynebacterium sp. | reverse complement strand
TGTCGCGGTCCGTCCCGGGATAGCGGAAGGACAGGTCCTTCACGACGATCACGGGGTCCCGTCCGTCGGCGGCCGACGGCGCCGCTCCGGGTCGGGGCGCGGGCTCCGGCGGCGCGAGGCTCGCGGGCGCAGCGGGTGGGGGTGCGGTGCTCGGGGGTGCGGTCTGCATGATGCTCCTGGTCTCTGTCTCCGGTGCGCGGGTGCGCGGTCCGGCGCCTCAGCGCTCGGATCCTGCGCCGTCGGCGGCGCCGGGCGTGGTGCGGGAGAGGCGGAACAGCGCCAGTGCCACCACCATCACCAGTGCGATCGCGGCGACGGAGACCAGCAGGAACCAGTTGCCGAAGCGGTCCAGGAAGTCCGGCTCCCAGGCGCCGGCGCTGAGGTCGAAGGCCTCGAGGAAGGCGAAGCCGAAGGACGCGATCGCCAGCAGCAGGGCGAAGCCGATGAACAGCGGGGTCTTCGGGGCGTCGCCCGGGATCGGTTCGCCGGGCACCCGCGGGCGCATGCCCATCAGCGGTTCGATCTTGCCGTGCAGGGCGGGGATCAGCCAGATTCCGGGGATCGCTCCGAGCAGGATCCCGCTCATGAGCACGTCCACGCCCAGGCCCAGGATCTCCAGGGTCAGGATCGATTCGGGCAGCCCCTCGACGTACTCGGCGTCCTCGACGCCGATCCACACCTTGCCGAGGTCCACCGCGGCGGAGAGGATCTTGTCGATGAGGATGATCGCGACCGCGCCGATCGCGATCTGGAGGCGATTGCGGGGATTGCGCACGAGCGAGCCGCCGATGTAGATCGCGAGGAACATCTGCAGGTAGCCCTCGATCTCGGCGAGGCCGGAGAAGTCACCCATCAGCAGGTCGGTGAACACGATCTCGCCCAGCGGTGCGCCGAGCGCGGCCCAGAACGGGGACAGCAGCGCCGCCATCGCGAGCGGCACGAAGATCATGGTGGACACGGAGATGTCGACGGGCCCGATGGAGGGGTCCGGGACGATCTCCAGGATGATGTTCGACAGCCCGAACAGGGACATCGACAGCACGAACACCATCAGCTTCTGGGAGGTGGTCAGCTCGGTGCGGCGCACGCCGTCGACGACGCCGCGCAGGGTGCCGCGCCGCTGGTGGTCGGCGGGCGGGGCAGGGATCTGGGTGGACATGGTGGGACTCCTCGAGGCTGCAGGGGATGGGGCGGGGCGACAGCGGTGGGGCGGGGCGCCGACGGTGGTCGGGGCCGGGTCTCGGGGCGGCGGCGGACGGACGGTGAGGGAAGAGCGGGGATCAGCGGGCCCTGGCCGGCAGGAGCGCGGCGAGCACGTCGATGACCTGGTCGGGGGAATCGAGCACGTGGTCGGCGTCGCCGCTGGTCAACGCGGCCTCGAGGGTCTCGTCGGAGTCCTTGCCTCCGCGCAGCAGGCAGATGGTGCCGATGCCGGCGTCACGGCCTCCGCGACCGTCGTTCAGGGCCTTGTCGCCCACGTAGACGACGTCGGCCCGGTCGGTCTCGAGCCCGGCGAGGGCGGCCTCGAAGATCGCGCCGCCGGGCTTGCGCACCCCGATCTCGTCGGAGTAGGCGGCGGGGCCGATCATCCCGGTGAGGCCGTAGCGGGCGAGGATCTCCCGCACGCCGCGCCCGGAGATGGTGTTGGAGACGATGCCGACCACGATCCCCCGCTCATGGCACCACCGGATCAGCTCGAGCGCTCCCGGGCGCGGGGCGGGCAGGTTCTTGTTCCGGTGCAGGAGCAGGGAGAGCTGGGGGCCCTCGAGCCGCAGGGCGGCGCGCAGCGGTGCGGGCAGGCCCGCGCCGACGAGATCGCCCCAGAGCAGGGCCGGGTCGATCTCCTCGTGCCGGTGCGCGGGATCGGCGGTGGCGTCGCGGGCCCGTTTGCGGGCACGGTGACGCTCCCACCCCTCGGCGGCCGCGCGCTCCGCAGTGGCGAGGTCGATCGGGCTGCCGATCCGCTGCGACAGCGCGACGATCCGCGCGGCGACCTCGGCGAAGCGCTGCGGGTTCGGGGTGGACAGCGTGATCACGCCGCCGTGGTCGAGCAGCAGTGCGGGGCTGCGGGCCGCCGCGGCCGACGGGCCCTGCGGACCGGCGGCACCGGGTTCTGCGGCGGCGCGCGGGCCTGCGGGCTCGGGCGCACCCGCGGTATCGGGCAGAGCTGCGGTCTCGGGCGAACCTCCGGTGGCCGGCTGTGAGGCCGGCGCTGCCTCCAGCGCCTCGCGCAGCGGCTCGAGCAGCCCTTCTGGGGTGTCGAGCACCAGGTCGGGGGTGTCGGTGATGCGGAAGGGCGGATGGTCGGTGCGGCGATCGCGGGTGATCACCACGGCACCGACGCCGGCGCGGCGTCCGGCGACCACGTCGCGGTCCAGGGTGTCGCCCACGTACCAGGCCTCGTCGGGGGTGACGCCGAGCGCGTCGGCGGCCAGACGGATCATGCCCGGGTGGGGCTTGCGGATCCCCACCTCGTCGGAGTAGATCTGCACCCCGAACGCGTCCGTGAGCCCGAGGTTCTCGAGGATCGAGCGGTGCGCCCGGCCGGAGTGGGCGTTGGAGACGATGCCGAGGCGGATCCCGCGGGTGGCGCACTCGGTGAGCAGCCCGGTCACGCCGGGGCGCAGGTGGTGCTCGGCGACCAGGGGCGCCATCGCGGCGAGCAGCTCCTGTGCGTCCAGCGCCAGGGCGCCGCGCACCGTCGGCGGCAGGTCGGCCAGCAGGAAGTCCTCGACGATCTCGCGCGGCGCGAGCTCGCGCGGGGCCAGGCGCCGGCTGGCGGCGTTCTTCCACAGCGACAGCGCGGAGCGGCCCACGCGCAGGGACTCCTCGACCTCTGCGGTCTCGAGCTCGGCGCCGACGGCGCGGGCGCGCTCGACCACGATCTCCGCGAGCTCCCGCGCCCAGCTCAGGCGGGAGGTGGTGGAGATGACCACGCCGCCGAAGTCCAGCAGCAGCGCGCGCGGCGCCGGGAGGGCGGGGCGGGGAGTGCCGGGTCGTGCCGCCGTCAGGACGGCGGGCGCGTGGCCGGTGGGGGTGGGGCCCGGCTGCGGGCTGCGAGGCGCTGTGGTCACGTCTCTCCGATCTGGAAGGGATACGGCGCGGGGTCGGCTGTTCGACGTCGCACCGGCAACGTTAGGAAGAGGCTCAGGGGGCCTCGTGAACTCCCGGTGAACCTCTGGGCACACCTTCGCCGCAGGGCCTGAAACTCTTCAGATCCGCCGGTCAGCGGCGGGACTGACCGTGTAGACCGGTGGCATGACATCCCCCGGGGAGCGACCGACCGCACGGATCACGCTGGCGCAGGTGGCCCGGGCAGCCGGGGTGTCCCCGGCCGCTGCCTCGATGGCTCTGAACGATCGGCCCGGGGTGGCTGCCGGGACCCGGGAGCGGGTGCACGGCGCGGCACGGCGTCTCGGCTACCGCCGCCGCGCACGCGGCGCCGGCCTGCTCGGGGTGCTCCCCACGGACCTCGGGAACCCGTACCACACGGACGTCATCGCCGGGATCGAGGCGGAGGCGGAGAGCCTCGGGCTCGGAGTGGTCATCGCACACGGCCGACGCGACAGCGCGCACCTGGGGAGGCAGCTGCGCCGGCTGCTCGACCTCGATGTCGACGGGATCGTCGCAGTCACCACCTGGCTGAGCCCGGAGGCACTCGAACAGGCCGCACGGCGGGTGCCGGTGGCGGTGATCGGGAGGCTGCAGGACCCGGTGCCCGGCACCGATGCGGTGCTCAACCATGACCATGCCGGCGCGGCGCTGGCCGTGCGCCATCTGGTCGAGCAGGGGCATCGCCGGCTCGCTCATGTCACGCTGTCCACCCGGCCGGGCCCGGCGATGCGACGAGCCGGCTTCCTGGAGGAGACCGCGCGACTGGGCCTGCGCGAGAACGCACAGGTGATCGGTCCGGATCCCGAATCGGCCGCGGCCGGGCTCGAGCAGCTGCTGCGTGCTCTGCGACGCGGCGACAGGGAGGCCCCCACCGCTGTCTTCGCCGCGAACGACATCGCCGCCGTCACCGTGCTGCACCGCGCGGCGGACCACCGCATCGACGTCCCCGGGCAGCTCAGCGTGGTCGGCTACGACTCCTCCGCGGTGGCACTCACCGTGCGCCCGCACCTGAGCAGCGTCAACCAGCCGCGCCAGGACATGGGCCGGCTCGCCGCCCAGATGCTGCGGGAACGGTTCGCCGGGCGCACGCACGACGCCGTGAGCGTCGTCGACCCGGAGCTGACGGTGCGCGGCTCGACGGGCCCCGGCCCAGCCCTGCGGCGCCGGGCCGGTGGACCAGCGCCCGGCGCATAGGAGCGAGCGCGGGGCTGAGTTCGGGCCGAGCTCAGGCGAGCGCAGGGGTGAGCTCGGGAGCGAGCGCGGGCGACATCCCCGTCGCGCTCAAGGCCCGGCCCCGCATACGGGAGGTGGCGGATAGGAGCACGATCTGCGTATATACGAAGAGCGTGCTCCTATCCGCCACCTCCCGTGGATGAGGAGAGCGGCACGCGGACAACCCCCGTGGGTGAGGAGGGCGGCGCGGGCCCGGCACCGGTCGGCGAGACGGGCGGAATGTGACCTGTGCCGGTTCGGTTCGCACCACCGAATGGCGTCGGGTACGCTTATGCCTGCTCTGATGAGCGCTGGAGGATTCGCATAGCGGCCTAGTGCGCACGCCTGGAACGCGTGTTGGGTTAACGCCCTCGGGGGTTCAAATCCCCCATCCTCCGCTCTATGAAAGGCCCCTGACCTGCGGGATTGATCGCACGTCAGGGGCCTTTCCGCATCCCCGCTCCGTCCGGTTCCCCACACGCGTGACCGCACCGGTCCCACCCGCGGCCGTACTCGTGACCGCATCGGAATCTGGTCCCGGCCGATGGGCATCCGTGCACGTCAGCGCGATACGCCAGCTCGGCCGCCGTCGATGCCGGCGACGTTCCGGGCGCTGACCGACCGCACTCCCCTGCCGAGGCGCTGTCGTGCCGCCTATCCTGCCCTCAGCAGAGGTATGGCAAAAGCGAGGGGGAGCTGATGTCGAGCTCAGGATGGGGTGGGCCCGGTACGGGGTCCCCGGGCGAACCGTGGCAGAACGGGGCACAGCAGGGCGGACCACCCGGTCATCCGCCGCAGGCCACGCCGCCGGCGCAGCCGGGCTCTGCCGGCGCGGGCCACGGCGCCCCGCAGGGACCCGGCTACGGCGCCCCGCAGGGACCTGGCTACGGCGCCCCACAAGCTCCCGGTTACGGCGCTCCGCAGGCTTCCGGCTACGGCGCGCCCGCCTCGTCCGGCCACGACGGATCGCAGGGCAGCGCCTGGGGCGCCGGCGGCTCCGGCGCGTCCTGGGGCTCCGACAGCCCTCAGGGCCCCGGCGGTCCCGGCGGTCCCCACGGCGCCTGGGGTCCCGGTTCCCCACAAGGTCCCGGTGGTCCGGGCGGCCCCGGGCAGCAGCCCCAGCGCAAGCGGCCGTGGCTGCTGATCGGCGTGGCCATGACCTGCGTGCTGGCGCTGCTGCTGGTGGTCGGCGGCGGGATCGCGTTCCTCGCGCTCCGCCAGGGTGAGGACACCCCGATCGCGACGGACACGCCGTCCGAGGACGTCGCGAGCCCGGAGGATCCGGAGTCCTCGGTCGAGGAGTCCACGAGCCTGGAGGAGACGACGCCCGCCGAGGAGGAGGGCTCCGACTTCCGCGTGGCCTCCCCGGTCGATCCGCCGAGGGGCTCCGTCGAGGAGCTGTGGGCGGTGCTCGAGGACAACCCGCTCACCGAGGGCTCGCTGCCGGAGCTGCCGGACTGCGAGCTGCCCGAGACGCCGGT
Source organism: uncultured Corynebacterium sp. (assembly GCA_964535185.1). GTDB lineage: Bacteria > Actinomycetota > Actinomycetes > Actinomycetales > Dermabacteraceae > Brachybacterium. Next base: position 847 of record CAZHSL010000142.1, on the reverse strand, counting down.
CGAGCCGTCGGTCGAGGAGCTCCAGGCCGTGCTGGACGCCGCCTCGGGCTGCCTGAACCAGATGTGGGCGACCGCGAGCTCGGACCGCGGCCTGCCGTGGGTGAGCCCGAAGGTCGTGGTCTACACCCATCCGGACATCCCGTCGTCCGCCAAGTGCGACACGCACTTCTCCGCGGACTTCCCGCGGATGTGCAACCTCGACTCGACGATCTACTGGCCCGTCGGCTACGGCACCGGGCTGGATCTCAGCGATCCGGCGGACGTCCCCGGCGCCTACCTGTGGGACCTCGCGTACATCTACACGAACCCCGTGGCCTGGAACAGCTCGGTGGCCTTCTACTACCTGTCCATGCGCGACGGCCTCGAGTCCACCGACGAGGACCGCTTCGTCGAGGCGTGGCGGCGTGACAGCCTCCAGGACCAGTGCTGGGCCGCGGCGATGTCGATGCAGGTGCCGTCCGCGTCCGAGCCGTCGAAGGCGCTGCGTGAGGCGCTGGTCGATCCGTCCCGCTGGTCGGAGGGGGAGCCGCCGGAGACCATCCGCTCCGAGATCAGGGTGAAGTGGATCGAGCGGGGCTTCGAATCCGGCGGCGACCTCTCGGCCTGCAACACCTGGGCGGCGGACGTCGAAGAGGTGACCTGACGGCGAGGGCCGGAGCGCGCGGGGCCCCTGCCCGTGCGCTCCGGCCCTGCGCAGCCGGCGCCGCGCACCGGCTCAGGCCCCGGCATCCCCTCGCAGGCGCGAGCGCAGCCGGGCCAGCTCGTCCTCGCCGAGCCCGCCGGAGCGGAGATAGGACGCCGCTGCGGACGGTGCCGCCGCCGGTCAGCGGCAGGCCGGCGAGGTCGC
>CAZHSL010000141.1:2870-6742 GCA_964535185.1 uncultured Corynebacterium sp. | reverse complement strand
CGCTGTCCTCGGTCGGCTTCGGCGACGATCGATCGCCGCCGCTGTGCGGTCCGACGGCCGCCGAGCCTTCCGCAGCACTCGCCGCGTCCTGCTCCTCCGCGTCGGACCGCGCCCGCCGTCCGAGCGTGCCGAGGAGCTCGACTGCGCGCGCGCCCGAGTGCTCGACCTGGCTCGAGAAGGCGCCGAGGAATGCTTCGCGATCCGGACCGACCCAGGCTGCGGACCGCACCGTGCCGCGCATCTCCTGCAGGAGCGACTCGAGCCGCGGCTGCATGCGCTCCGCATGGTCGGCCCAGGCTGCCAGCATGTTCGTGTCTGCACCCAGGAACGTCATCTCCACCCCCGACGGTTCGTCCTCGACGAGGAACACTATGCGCGGGGCATGCCGAGGTCGATGGGGAGAACTCTCCGCCGAGCCCGATTGCGCCGCTGTGCCGGGACGGTGACACTGTTCCTGACGCTCGGGTCGGACGACAGCACGAGGAGTACACGATGCCCCGCATGGCGACGACCGTGCATGACCGACGGACCGTGGTCCTCGCGGGAGCCCTCGCCGGTCTCGTCGTGCTGACCGGCTGCTCGGGCGATGGACCCACCGATGAGGAGAAGACCGTGACCACGAGCCCCATGGACTCCGAGGAGGCCCGCGCAGCGGCGGCTGCTCTGCTGGAGGACGCCCAGGTCTCCCTCGACGCCGCCTTCGGCGGCCTCATCTGGGAGGATTCCGCCCCCGCGGGGGAGACGCCGAACGATGCCGGCTGCCGTATCACGCTTCCCACCCGCCGATGCGATGCCTATCTGGGGCGCGAGCCCGCTGATCACGAACGGATCGCGACCGCGCTCACCGAGGCGCTCGAAGCCCATGGCCTCCCGGCCGCCCCGACCCCCACGGGGGGCACCGGCGGCTGGCTCACCACCTCGAGCACCGGCGAAGGGATGACTCTGAGCTTCCGCGCCAAGGGCTTCTCCGAGCTGACGGTCCATGTCGACGTGGCCGAGGCGTGCGCCGGCTAACAGGCACGGCGCCGGCGGATGGTCACGGGCGGCGACGTGTCCGTGGTCGGATACGACAACAGCTCGGTGAGCAGCGGCCCGGGTACCGCACTCACAACTGTGGATCTGCGCGGCGACGAGTTGGGAGCGGCTGCGGCGCGGGCGGCTCTGCGGCGCCTGGCCGCTCCGTCCGCCGAGCGTCACCTCGAGGTGTTTGACCCGATCTGGTGGGCGCCGGACGACGGGCCCGTTCCCGCGGGATGAGTCGTGAGGCCGCAGGCACGGCCCTCGGTCTGCTCGGTGCGTTCGCGGCCTGCGGCGGCGGTCCGCGGAGCGGGAGACGGAAGTGGCGTCCCTGTGGCCCGGCGGCACACGTACGAGGGCGGGCACCCACCTCCAGCTCGTGTGGTTCGAGGTCCTGCATGACTTCGAGGCGGTCATCGCGCGGATCCCCTGGGGGATGCGCAACGTAACGGGTGCAAGGGTCTCGCTGGACGTGGAGGAGATCCCTGTGCGGAGCCGGCCCGTCGCCGAGCACGTACTCTTGCGCTGTGAGCACCCGTCCTCGTCGTCCCACGTCCGCCGACGTCGCGGCACGTGCCGGGGTGTCCCGGGCGACGGTCTCCATGGTTCTCAACGGTCGCGTCCAGGGCACCGTCGCGGAGGCGACCCAGCAGCGCGTGCGCGAGGCGGCGGCCGAGCTCGGCTACACCCGATCGGCGGTGGCCGTGTCCCTGCGGGAGCGGCGGACCCGCACCATCGGCCTGATCACTGATGAGATCGCCACCTCGCCGTTCGCCGGCCGGATGGCCCGGGCCGCCTCGCTGGCCGCGGCCCGCGAGGACTACCTGGTGATCACCATGGACCTCTCGCTGCGCGACCACTCCGTCTCGGAGGCGGCCCGCCTGCTCGCAGAGCGCCAGGTGGACGGGCTGGTCTACGCCACGATGGGGCGCCTGCGCGTGCCGCGCCCCGTGATCCCGCCGGGCATCCCGCTGGTCCTTCTCAACTGCGAGCTCGACGAGGACTCCGGTGCGGCGCCGCCCTCCTTCCTCCCGGACGACGCCGGGGGTGCTCGCCGTGCGGCGCGACGGCTGGCCGAGACCGGCCATCGACGGATCGCGATGCTCTCCGGCGGCGACGGCTCGGTGGCCGACGAGGAGCGGATCGCGGGATTCCGCGACGAGCTCGCTGCCTGGGGTCTGACGCCGCAGATCGTCCCGGCCGGCTGGCAGCTGGACGACGGATACCGAGCCACCTCCCACCTGCTGGCCGGGCCGGAGCCGCCGACCGGTCTGTTCTGCATCCGTGACCGGGTCGCCGGCGGCGCGCTGCACGCCGCGACCGCGGCGGGCCTCGACGTGCCCGGGCAGCTCTCGGTGATCGGCTTCGACGACGAGGACTTCTTCGCCGAGCGGCTGACCCCTGCGCTCACCACCATCGCCCTCCCGCACTCCGAGATGGGGGAGGGGGCGATGGCGGCCCTGCTGTCCCTGCTCGAGCCCGACACCGTCGGCGACCGGACGTCGGACGAGGGCGAGCCGCTCCCGACCGACGCGCCGGTGATCGTCCCCTGCCCGCTCGTCGAACGGAGCTCGGTGGGAGCCCCGCCCGCCGACTGAGCACAGGGACGCGCAGCACGCCCTCCCCGCCACGGTCGCCGCATCGCGGCAGGTGCCGGACGACACCAGCCTTGACACGTGTGAAAGCCGGAGTGCATACTCGCTCCACGCCGACCTCGACACGTGTATAAGCACGAGTCGGAGCAGTCCGGTCCCCGGCTCGCGCGAGCTCGGACCGGGCCGGCCAGCACTGACTCTCGATGAAGAGGACCTCATGGCACATCCCTCAGCCCTCACCCGCCGTGCACTGCTCGGCGGTGCCGGTCTCGCCGCTGCGGCCGGCACCGTGGCGGCCTGGCCGCGCCTGACCGGCACCGACATCCCCGGCCGCGGCGACGACGCCCTCACGGTGCTGATCCTCGGCACCGCGCAGGACGCCGCCGGTCGCCAGGTGATCGCCGACGCGTTCATGGAGGCCCACCCGGACATCCCGGTGCGGATCCAGTCGGTGCAGGCCACGGATTGGGGTGACTTCTTCGCCAAGATCCTCACCATGGTCGCCTCCGGCACCCAGCCGGACATCGTCTACACCGCGACGGAGGGGGCCCAGCTCTTCGCAGAGAGGCTCGCCCTGCCGCTGGACGACTACCTGCTGCGCGACGCCGACGCGATGCGCGACTACTTCGACGATGTCCATCCCAGCCTCATCGAGGCGTTCATGTACAAGGGCTCGCTCTACCAGCTGCCGCTGGACTTCAACGCCGCGAACATGTATCTCAACCTCGACGTGCTCGAGCGCAACGGGCTCGAGATGCCGGGTGAGGAGTGGACGCGGGACGATTTCACGGAGCTGCTGCGCGAGATGCACGGCGACTCCACCCCGTACTACTGGACCAACCGCCTCTTCGGCGGCGTCGTGCCCTGGCTCTACGTCAACGACACCAGCTTCCTCGTCGAGGAGCGCGCCGAGGGCGGCGAGGCGTTCTGGTCCCGGTTCTACCCGGGCCAGGAGCGCTCCGGCGGCTATCTGTGGACCGGCTCCAACGCCACGGGCGAGCGCGTGCACGAGACCTTCGAGTACATGCGGCAGCTCGTCGAGCAGGGCCTCGCCGTCCGCCCTGAGCAGGGCGGCGGGAACACCCTCGTCGGCCTGTTCGCGTCCGGCCGCATCGGCACCACGCCGGCCGGCGGCTACTGGGTCCAGGGTCTCGCCGAGGGCGGGATGCGCCCGGAGCAGTACGACGTGCAGTTCTTCCCGAAGTGGCGCACGCAGCGCCACCAGTTCGGGGGCGCGGGCTACGCGGTCATGAAGACCAC
>CAZHSL010000141.1:0-2770 GCA_964535185.1 uncultured Corynebacterium sp. | reverse complement strand
CTGCGGTCCGTCTTCTCCGAGGAGGACCACCGATGACCGCCGACCGCCGCAGCGTCACCCTGCGCTGGCTGTTCCTCGCTCCCACCATGCTCGGGGTGGGCGTCTTCGTCGTGGTGCCCATCATCGGCTCGCTGCTGCTGGCGTTCTTCCGCTGGGACATCATCACCGCCCCGGAGTTCGTGGGCCTGGCGAATTTCGCGGACATCGCCACGGACCCCCGTGTCGGCGTCTCCTTCGCCAACACCGCCGTGTTCGTGACCGTCGCGGTGATCGCCCAGCTCGCCATCGCCATGCTGCTGGCCGTGCTCGTGCAGGGGAGGATGCCCGGCTGGTTGCGGGTCTTCTTCCGTTCGACCTTCTTCTTCCCGCTGGTGCTCTCCGCCGCGAGCGTGTCCATCCTCATGCGCTACCTGTTCAACGAGAGCTACGGAGTCGTGAACTGGGCGCTGTCGCTCGTGGGCATCCCGGCCGTGCCGTGGCTGACCAGCCCCCAGTGGGCGATGGTCGTGGTGATCGCGGTGTACGTCTGGCAGAACTTCGGATTCTCGTTCCTGCTGTTCGTCGGCGGGCTGGGCGCGATCCCCGGGGAGATCTACGAGGCCGGCGCCATCGACGGGGCCACCGGGTGGCGGAAGTTCCAGCGCCTCACCCTGCCGCTGGTCAGTCCCACCGTGCTGGTCGCCTCGGTGATGGGCATCATCACTGCGCTGCAGATCTTCGATCAGCCGTACGTGCTCACCCGGGGCGGTCCCGGGGACTCCACCCGCACCGTCGTGATGATGATCTACGAGAGCGCCTTCCGCGAGCTCGAGTTCGGGCGGGCCAGTGCGATCGGCCTGGTCCTCATGGTCCTGATCATGCTCGTCACCGCCGCCCAGTTCCGTCTCTCCCGTCGTTTCGTCTTCTACCAGTGAGCCGCGCTCCCACCGCCGCGAGCGCCCCACGGTCCGTCCGGAAGGACCCCCGATGACCCGCCACCTCCCCACCCTCGCCAAGTACTCCGCCCTCGCCATCGCTGCCCTGCTCACCTTGGGGCCGGTCTGGTGGACGTTCACCACCTCGCTGCGGCCGGCCGCAGAGTCCTTCAGCCTCCCACCGAGCTTCTTCCCGACCTCCCCGGACTTCTCCAGCTACGTCGCCGTGTTCGAGCAGATCGCGGTGCCGCTGCTGGTGCTCAACAGCGCTCTGGTCACCGGAATCATCGCTGTGGGGCAGATGATCACCGCCGCGCTGGCCGGCTACGTCTTCGCTCGCATGGACTTCCGCGGCAAGAACGCCCTGTTCGCCATCGTGCTCTCGACGATGATGGTCCCGGTGCAGGTCACCATCGTGCCGGTGTTCATGATCATCCGCGGGGTGGGCCTGTCGGACACGCTGCTCGCGCTGATCGTCCCGGCCATCCCGACTGCCTTCGGCACGTTCCTCATGCGCCAGTACTTCCTGGGGCTCCCGCTCGAGCTGGGCGAGGCGGCGGCGATCGACGGCGCGAGCCCCTGGCGCACCTTCGCCTCGATCTACGCACCGCTCGCGCTGCCCGGCATGGCGATCGTGGGAGTCCTCGCCTTCAACTACCACTGGAACGAGTTCTTCCGCCCCCTCATCTTCATGATCTCCGAGGAGAACTACACCCTCCCGCTGGGGCTCGTGACGCTCCAGGGCAACCTCGGCACCGGTTCGATCTCCATCGTGCTGGCCGGCGTGATCCTCTCGATGATCCCCGCCGTGGTGGTCTTCCTCTTCGGCCAGCGCTACCTGCGCGAGGGCCTCACCGCGGGCTCCTCGAAGTGACCCCGCTCCGCCCCCACGACCTCACGACCCACCGCAGCCCGTCCACCAGGAGCAGCACCTCGATGACCACGGTCCGTGACCCCCACTTGCCCGTTCTGCATCGCATCCATCCGCGTGGCTGGATCAACGACCCGAACGGGATCGTCCGCACCGCCGACGGGCGCTGGCACGTGTTCTTCCAGTACAACCCCGCCTCGGCCCGCCACGAGCACATCCGCTGGGGGCACATGTCCTCCCCGGACCTCGTCACCTGGCGCGAGGAGCCGATGGGCCCGAGCCCCCGTCCCGGCGAGGCGGACGCCGACGGCTGCTGGAGCGGCGTCGGCCTGCGGGACCGCGCCGCGGATCCCGAGGGCACGCCCACCCTGGTCTATTCCGGGGTCGACGGCGGGGACAACCAGCTGGCCCGCGTCCTGGTCTCCCGGCTCGACGCCGACGGCACCCGACAGGTCGAACCGGTCCAGGTGGTCGCGGACGTGCCGCCGATCGAAGGCCTGATCGGCGTGCGCGACCCCTTCGTATTCGAGCACGGCGGCCGGCGATGGGCGATCCAGGGCGCCGGGGTGCGGGAGGGGGACGACTTCGTCCCCACCCTGCCGCTGTACAGCTGCGATGATCTCGAGCGGTGGGAGCTGGTGGGCTCACTGCTGCACGGTGATCATCCGGTCGCCGTCGAGCACGCCACGGCCGACCTCTGGGAGTGCCCGCAGCTCGTGCCGCTCGAGGGACGGTGGGTGCTGCTGCTGTCGCGGTGGCGCCACCCTGACCGCGCCGAGGTCTCCACCGTCCAGGTCGACTACCTGGTCGGTGATCTCGTCGATGGGGCGGACGGCACCCCCCGCTTCGAGCCGACGCGCGGCGGACGCGTGGACCTCGGCCCGGACTTCTACGCCCCGCAGGCCGTCCTCGACCCCGACGGCGGGCGCGTGCTGTGCTGGGGATGGTCCTGGGAGGGTGCCGAGCGCAGCCAGGAGCAGACCGA
>CAZHSL010000140.1:0-6764 GCA_964535185.1 uncultured Corynebacterium sp. | reverse complement strand
TGGTGCGCAGGTCCAGCTGCACCACGGGCCCGCCGATCGCGCCGGCGGTGGTGTAGCGGCCCTCCGGGCGCAGGATCCGCAGCAGGTCGTTGAACATCTCCCCGCCCACCAGGTCGGCGACCACGTCGACCGGGCCGCCGACGGTGCGGGCGACGTCGCCGACGAGGTCCTCGCCGCCGCGCAGCACCACGTCCTCGGCGCCGATGTCGCGCAGCGCCTGCTCCTTGCCGGCACTGGTGACCGCGTACGGGATCGCTCCGCGCACCCGGGCGAGCTGGATCAGGGCCGAGCCGACACCGCCCGAGGCGCCGGTGATCAGGATGTTCTCGCCCTCGGAGAGCCGGGCGCGGTCGAGCATCTGCTCAGCGGTGAGGTAGGCGCAGCAGAACGTGGCCAGGCCCGCGTCGGGGATGTCGGCGGTGATCTCGTAGGCGTTGGCCGCCGGGACCGCGACGTACTCGGCGTAGCCGCCGTCGCGGCCGTGGCCGATGTAGTCGATGTCCGCGAGGGACTCGTCGCCCTCGGCGCGGTGGTAGAGGCTGAAGTCGACCATCACCCGCTGCCCGATCCGGTCCCGGTTCACGCCGCCGCCGACGGCGACGACGCGGCCGACGATGTCCGCGCCCTGGATGCGCGGGAAGCTGAGGGTGGAGCGACCGCGCCGCCAGGTGGAGACCTCCGAGGGATCGGTCTCGCTGCCGTAGGCGCCCTCGCGCACCCAGATGTCGGTGTTGTTCATGCCGCAGGCGCGGACGTCGATGAGCACCTCCCCCGGTGCGGGATCGGGGGTGCGCGCCTCACGGGTGTGCACGAGCTGGTCCAGGCCGCCGTGGCCCATCAGTCGCACGGCCTGCATGGTGCGGGGGATCGTCGCCATCGGAGCCCTCCTGTCGCGAGGTGCGCGAGCACGCTCTCGCGCACGTGGCTCCAGGGTGGCAGTGCAGAACGATTCAGGTCCAGGGGCGGCGCATCGACCCGTGGGCGACACAGGTCCCGCGGAGTCACGCCGCTGATCAGATGCCTCACCCTGCCTGGTCATCGCCGCGCCCGTGCCCGTAGGATCGTGGGGACCCCACCGCTACCAGCGTCGGCAGCGTGTCCGTCCCGACCCGCGCTGGAGGCTCCCCCGATGACGCACCCGTCGACGCCGCACGCCTCGCTGTCCTATCTCGGCCTCGGCCCGCCCCCGCCCGCGCCCAGCTGGGGGCGGATGCTGCTGGAGGCGCAGTCCACCGTGTCCTCCCAGCCGCTGGCCGCGATCGCGCCCGGCGTGGCGATCGCCGCGACGGTGCTCGGGCTGAACCTGCTGGGGGACGGCCTGCGCGAGAGCCTCGATCCCCAGCTGAGGAGGGCCCGATGAGCCTGCGGATCGAGTCCCTGAGCGTGCGCACCGCCACCGGCAGACCGCTGCTGGAGGACGTCAGTTGGGAGGTCCCCACCGGTGGCCGCCTCGGCCTGATCGGCGAATCCGGCTCCGGCAAGTCGCTGACGGCCCAGGCGGTGCTGGGCCTGCTGCCCGAGGGGATGCACGCCACCGGCTCCATCACCCTGGACGGGGAGGAGCTGCTGGGTCGCGGCGAGCGCGCGCTGCGCGCGGTGCGGGGCCGGCGCATCGCGATGGTCTTCCAGGAGCCGCTGACGGCGCTGGATCCGCTGATGACCGTCGGCCGCCAGATCTCCGGGCCCCTGCGCCTGCACACCCCGCTGCGGGGCGCGGCCGCGCAGCGCCGCGTGAGGGAGCTGCTGGAGATGGTGGCGCTGCGTGACGGCGAGAGGATCCTGTGCTCCTACCCGTGGGAGCTCTCCGGTGGACAGCGTCAGCGCGTGGCGCTCGCGATGGCGCTCGCCTGCGAGCCCGAGGTGCTGATCGCCGACGAGCCGACCACCGCCCTGGACGTCACCCTCCAGGACGAGATCCTCACCCTGCTGGCCGGTCTCATCGAGCGCACCGGGGTGACGCTGGTGTTCGTCTCCCACGATCTGCCGGTGGTGGCCCGCGTGGCCGAGGACCTGGTGGTGATGCGCGAGGGGAAGGTGGTCGAAACCGGCCCCGCCGCCCGGCTGCTCACCTCCCCCTCCAGCGACTATGCCCGTTCGCTGGTGACCGCGGCCCGCGCCGTCACCGCCCTGCCCACCCGGAAGGAGGAACGATGACCGCGGAGCCCGAGACGCCGCTCGGGGCGCGCCCCGAGCCGCCGCTGCTGGCCCTGCGCGAGGTGCACCACACCTACGGCCACGGCGCTCGCGCGAACACTGTGCTGCACGGCATCGACCTGGAGGTCCATGCCGGGCGGAGCCTGGGGATCGTGGGCGAATCCGGGGCCGGGAAGTCCACCATCCTGTCGCTGCTGATGGCGCTGTCCTCTCCGAGCAACGGGCAGGTCGAGTTCCGCGGGGCACCGCTGCGCCGCGCCCGCGCCTCCCGGATGCGGGAGTTCCGACGCTCCGTGCAGCTGGTCTTCCAGGACCCCCGCTCCTCCCTCGACCCGCGGATGAGCGTGGACCAGATCCTCCGCGAGCCGCTCGAGTCCCTCGCGATCCCGGGGGACCACCGCACGCGCGTGTCCGAGCTGCTCGAGGCCGTGGGCCTCGCCCCGGAGATGTCCTCCCGCTACCCCGGGGAATTCTCGGGCGGGCAGCGTCAACGCATCGCGATCGCCCGCGCCCTCGCCCCGTCCCCCCCCAGGCGCTGGTGGCCGACGAACCGGTCAGCGCGCTCGACGTCTCCGTGCGCGCGCAGATCATCGAGCTGCTGGCCCGGCTGAAGGACGAGCTCGGGATGACGCTGGTGATGGTCAGCCACGACATCGCGATCGTAGGCCGGCTGTGCGAGGAGACGGTGATCCTGCACGACGGCCGGATCGTGGAGCAGGGCCCGACCCTGGACGTGCTCACCGCCCCGCAGGACCCGTACACCCAGAAGCTGCTCGCCGCGGTGCCGCAGCTGCCGTGAACGAGACGGCCGCGGGTGTCGTGCCGGCACCGGGTTAGGCTCGATCCCATGGACACGGAGCGGGGACCGTCGCCCGGGGGCACCACACGGCACGGCCAGGAGCTGGCCCGACACGTGCGCGAGGGCAGGCTCGATGCCGCCCGGCACGCGGTGGAGGGGATGCTCGAGGCGGAGGGCCTGGACGAGGTGCTCGCCGTGCTCGCCCCTCTCACCTCCACCGGCCATGACGCGCTCACGTTGTTCCTCGAGACCCTCGACGGCTCCGGGGTGGTGCGCCGCTTCGCCCGTGCCGCGCTGCTGGACCCGGTCGCGGTGGAGGACGTCGCCCAGGACTCCCTGATCTCGATCGCACAGTCGATCAGCGGATACGACGGTCGGGCGAAGGTGACCACCTGGGTGCACAGCATCGTGCGGCGCCGTGTGACCGATCATCTGCGCCGCCAGCGCGAGACCGTCGAGCTGCAGGAGTCGGACCGCCCCTCGGCCCGGATGAGCTCGCTGATCGCGGACCGCGTCACCGTGCACCAGCTGCTCGAGCAGCTGCCGGAGCTCTACCGGATCCCCGTGGTGCTGCGCGATCTCGAGCAGCTGCCCTATCGCGAGATCGCCGAGCGTCTCGACCGCAGCGAGGGCACCGTGAAGTCGCAGATCAGCCGCGGCCGCGCGATGCTCGCCGGCCGGCTCGAGGCAGGCGGCACCGCCGCCGCGGAGCGCTGATGGACGAGCTGCTGGGCCACTACCGGCTGCTCGAGGTGGTGGGCGTCGGTTCCTTCGCCACCGCCTATCTCGCCCACGACCAGCGGCTGGATGCGACGGTCGTGGTGAAGGTCCTCGCCGAGAACCACAGCCTGAACCCCGAGATCCGCGAACGGTTCATCGCCGAGGGCCGCAGCCTGCGCCGCGTGGGCGGCCCCCACGTGGTCGCCGTCCACGACATCGACCAGACGCCCCGCCAGCAGCCCTACCTGGTGCTCGAGCACGCTGACCGCGGCACCCTGCGCGACCGCGTCACGATGCTGCGCAGCGACGGGTGGCGGGCGAGCGCCGAGGAGGTGCTGGCGCTCGCGCGCCCGCTCGCCGCCGCCGTGGACGCCGTGCATCGCGCCCGGCTGGTGCATCGCGACCTCAGCCCCGGGAACCTGCTGCTGACCAGCGCCGGAGGGACCGTCAGCGAGGTCGAGGCAGGGACTCCCGCGGGGACCAGCGCGGGGGCGGGCGCAGGTGTCGGGGCCGGGGCCGACGGCGGCGCCGGCACCCGGGCCGCCCGGACCGGCGCGCAGCTGCTGGGGGCAGACGAGCGCCTGCTCGTCGCGGACCTGGGGATGTGCAAGGACCTCGCCGTCAGCTCCGGGCTCACTGTCGCGGCCGGCACCGAGGGATTCCGCCCGCCCGAGCAGTCCCGTCCGGCGGTGGTGGACATCCGCGCCGACATCTGGGCGATGTCCGCGCTGCTGCGCTGGCTGATCCAGGGCGCCTCCCTGCCCGCCGCGCTCGATGCGGTCATCGAGCGGGGCCTCGCGGAGGATCCCGGCGCCCGGCAGAGCGACGCCCGGGAATGGCTCGCCGAGGTCGAGCAGGCGCTCACCCCTCCGGCACCGGCGAGCGCGACGCCCCCGTCGGCCCCAGCGAGCACGACGCCCCCGTCGGCCCTCGCCGCCGACGCGCCCTCCGCTCCCCCCGCCCTGCGCCGCCGCACGGCCCTGACCGCGCTGGTCGTCGTGGCCGCGCTGCTGCTCGGCCTCGGGGCGGGGATGCTGCTCGGTCGCGGGGACGCGGTGCCGTCGGCCGTCGAAGGGGCGTCGCTGACGATCACCGGTCCCGAGGAGGTCGCCGTGGGCGAGGAGGCGGTGTTCACCGCCGAGGTGGAAGGGGTGGACTCCTGGGTGTGGTCGCTGCCCTCCGGCTCCCATGTGGCCGATGCCGAGCAGGTGACGATCATTGCTGCGTCCCCGGGCACCGCGGAGGTGGTGCTGCAGGGCCGCAGCGCGGACGGCCGGCAGCTCGAGGCGCGCGCTACGGTGAACGTCTCGGGATGAGGGCTGTTCACCTCCCGGAAAGATTCTCGCGATGGGATGCAACCATTCCGCTCCCCGCGACGACATACGGGTGACACCAGCTCGAGGAGAGCCGCTGAGGCGGCCCGATGAAGGAGAAGACCATGACCCAGCTCCGCGATGTGACCCTCACTCGCCGGCGGGCCGCGCTGGCCCTCACCGCCCTGGCCGCGCTGCCCCTCGCCGCCTGTGGCGTCACCGAGCAGGCGGACTTCGAGGACGGCCCCGACTCCCCCGCGGCCGAGGTCCCGGAGGAGTCCGACGCCGAGCAGCCTTCGCCCTCGGACGGCGGCGGCGAGGAGTCGCAGACCGGCGCCGACGACGCCTCCGGCGGAGCGCCGGAGGTCATCGATCCCGCCGACGCGGTCGACACGATCAGCTACACCCTGCCCACCGACGCGATCGACGGCACCATGACCGTGGGCCTGCACCACCTGATCCAGCGCGGCCGGACCGTGGAGCTGCTGCTGACCTACACCCCCGAGTTCCGCGAGTCCGGCACGTTCTCGCTGTGGGAGCTGCACGGCAACAACCACTCCAACGTGCCGCCGGCTCTGTTCGACCGCGAGAACCTCAAGCGCTACGACATCCTCGGCACCGGCAACGGCTGGGACACCCCCAATGTCTGGAACAGCAAGCAGGCGGAGCACAAGCTCGCCTCCGGCGACACCCAGGCGTACTGGGCCACCTTCGCCGCCCCCGAGGACGACATCGACACGATCAACATCGCCATCCCCGGCGCCCCCGAGTTCGAGGACGTCCCGATCGAGCAGGGCGCCGCCGCGGACGACGCCACCGCGGAGGGTGGGGAGTGACCATGATCCGCACCTCCCCTCACGCGCGCCGACGCCTCGCCCGCCTCACTGCCGGCTCCGCGACCCTGCTCGCGCTCGCGCTCGTCACCCCGCACGCCGTCGCCGAGGTGATCTCGGACGGCCCGCCCGAGCCGGGCTTCGAGGTCACCGAGGAGGTCCTCTCCGACTCGATCACCCGGTTCGACGCCGCGGAGTCCATCACCCGCTTCGACGCCACGGAGTCGATCACCTCGCTCGGCGGCACGGACACGGACACGGAGGAGGACGTGATCGTGCTGGAGACCGACATCCTGTTCGCCTCCAACGCCTGGGACCTGCCCGCGCCCGCCGCCAGCAAGATCGTCGAGCTCGCCGCCGAGGTGCCCGAGGGTGCGACGGTGCAGGTGGGCGGGCACACCGATTCCCGCCCGGTGGACCGCTCCCAGTACGACTTCGACAACCAGCAGCTCTCCGAGCACCGCGCCCAGGCGGTCGCCGATGCCCTGGCCGCCGAGCGTCCCGACCTCACGCTCGAGGTGGAGGGCTTCGGGGACGGGCAGCCCGCCGTCTCCGAGAACCCTGATGACCCCTCCACCTACGCTGCGAACCGTCGCGTGGAGCTGCGCTACGGGGACTGAGCCCGGCCGTCGTCGGCCCGTCGGCCCGTCGGCCCGAGGCCGGCGAGCAGGTGGTCTGACCACGCGGCCGAGATCCCTCACCCTGCCTGGCCACCTCGCGCTCACGGCTCTAGGATCGAGGGGTACTCACCGCTACCAGCGTCGGCAGCGTGTCCCTGACCCCCGTCGCGCTGGAGCTCCATGACCTCGCACCCTGCCCCTCAGCCCTCGGCCGCGGCCGAGCCGCTGCCGCCCGGCCGCCTGCGCCTGGTCATCCTGGCGATGTCGCTCGGCGCCTTCGCGATCGGCACCACCGAGTTCGCGAGCATGGGGCTGCTGCCGCAGA
>CAZHSL010000139.1:0-6774 GCA_964535185.1 uncultured Corynebacterium sp. | reverse complement strand
CGGGTGCTGCCCGCGCTCGAGCCCGAGGGCGATCCCGTCGGCCTGGTCCCCGCCCCGGTGCGCCGCGCCCTGCTGCGCGCGCTCGCGAGCGAACCGGGCGTGGGCGGCCCGGCCTGGCGCCAGGCCCTCGCCCGGCTCGAGCAGCGGGAGGACGCGGAGAGGATCATGGTCTCCGCCCGCGAGATCGACCGCCTGGTGCGCGAGCCGCTGCCCGCCGAGGCGCTGCGCCCGCACGAGCTCTCCACCCGCCTGGGCTGGCTCGCGGACCGGCTGCGTGCCGTCGGCCATCGCGACAGCGACCTGCTGGCGAGCCTCACCCAGGTGCAGACCCTGCGCCAGGTGCTCGGGATGCTCGACCCCTCCGCCCCGCTCAGCCGCCGCACCCTCCAGCAGATGATCGACGCCTGCGGCGGCGGGGGCGGATCGGCCCTCGCCCACCAGGAGGTCGCGGAGTGGACGGTGACCACCCGCCCCGCGCAGCTGTCGGCCGCCGGCGGCACGGTGCTGTGGTGGGGTCCGGAGGCCGAGGCGGCCTCTCCCCCCGTCGTGTGGGACCAGGCGGAGAGCGCGGCGCTGACCGCCGCGGGTGCCCGCCTGCTCGAGCCCGAGGCGCTCGCGGCGCTGCAGGTGGAGGCGGGGGCCGCTGGGATGGCCGGGGCGCGCACCGTGGTCGCGGTGCTGCCGGGCCGGCGGCTCGAGGAGCCCGCCCGGCCCAGCAGCCTGCTCGCCCGCCTCGAGACCGCCGCCGGCCGGTCGGAGGAGGACCGGCTCACGCCCGAGTCGCTGGTGGGCGACGGCCTCTGGAGCCTCGCGGGCCGCAGCCTCACCGTGCGGACACCCGCCGAGGAGCACCCCCGCCCCGACACCTCCGCCTCGCGGACCGCCGGGGACCTGACCCACCTGCTGCCCAGCAGGGTCTCCTACAGCCAGCTCGACACCCTCATCGCCTGCCCGCACCGCTGGGTGCTCGAGCACGCGCTGCGGATCCGCCCGGCCTCCGTGGCCGCGCTGCCCACCGGCCCGAGGATGATCGGCACCCTGGTGCACGCGGTGGTGGAGACCCTCGTGCAGGAGCGCGGCCCGTCCCTGGCGCCCCCGTCGGGCGACCGCATCGAGGAGGTCTTCGACCAGCTCGTGCCGCAGCTCGCCTCCGAGCTGGACCTGCCCGGCCGCTCCGCCGAGCGCGCCGAGATCCGCGGCCGCACCCGCCGCTCCCTCACCGAGCTGTTCGAGCGCACCGCCGCGGCCGGGGTGCGGATCACCGGCACCGAGACCCGCTTCGAGCTGCCGCTGGACCTGCCGCTCGCGACCGGGCCGCATGCGACGGTCATCGCCGGTTCGCGGGACGTCGACGCCGTCGATGCCGAGGGCCGCCCCCTGATCCTGGACCTGAAGTGGACCAGCAGTCTGCGCCGCTACGCGGAGCTCTACGACAGCGGGGATGCGATCCAGCTCGCCGCCTATGCGTGGTCCCTGGCCCAGGACGGTCCCGCGGCCCCGGCCGACGTCGGCTACTTCCTGCTGCGCAGCGGGGAGTTCGTCGCCGCGCACCGGGACCTGGATCCCCACGGCCGCACCCCCATGGACGTCGAGGACGCGTGGGCGCGGATGCTCGCCAGCGCGTCCGAGGCGCTCGACGAGATCGCCACCGGCCAGGTGCGGCTCGGCTGCCGGACCCTGCTCGACGAGGCCGGCCTCGACACCGACTCCCCCTACGCCAGGCGCCGCACCGCGATCGGGAGGGCGCGCGAGGCCGCCCGCGGACGGGGCCGGGTGATGGTCGAGGACCACTGCGCGATCGGCGACTACGCCCAGCTGTGCGGACTGATCGGAGACGGACGATGAGCTTCACCCTGATCAACGCCTCGGCGGGCTCCGGCAAGACCCACCGGCTGACCCATGAGATCGCCGACCGCCTCCGGGACGGCCTGCACCCCTCGCAGCTGATCGCCACCACGTTCACCCGCAAGGCCGCCTCCGAGCTGGTGGACCGTGTGCATCGCACCCTGCTCGAGCAGCACCGCTTCGGCGACGCCCAGGGCATCGACAGCGCGCTGATCGGCACCGTCAACTCCGTGGCCGGCCGCCTGGTGCGCGAGTTCGCGCTGGACCTCGGGATCTCGCCCGACGTGCAGGAGCTCGACGAGGACCGGCAGAGGGCCGCGTTCTCCGCCGCGATCGACGAGGCCGCCGCCGAGGCCGGCTCCCGCGCCAGCGATCTGCTGGCCCGCACCGAGCACGACGGCGAGGAGGACCCCGCCTTCGCCTACGGCGGCTCGCCGTCCTGGCGGGCCCACGTGCGCGCCCTGGCCGAGAAGGCCCGCACCAACGGCATCGGCGCCCAGCAGCTGCGGGACGCGGCCGACCTCGCCTGGCAGGAGTACCGCGAGGCGGCGGGGCTCGAGGACGGGCCCGACCACCGCGCCGCGTGGCTCAGCGGCCTGGACACGGCGATCCGCGGGCTCGAGGCCGATCTCGCCGCCTCGGAGGATCCGCCGCCCGGGGCCGGCCGACCGCCGATCGCGAAGGGCTCGCTGAACTCGGTGCGGAAGGGGATCGAGGCGCTGGGGTCGCTGCGCCGCACCCTCGAGCGGCGGGAGCGGGCGCCCTGGTCGCAGTGGGCGAAGCTCGCGGCCGTCACCGCATCCAAGGCCGCCGGCGGCGAGAAGGGCTACGTCTACGGCAAGGACACGGACACCGCACTGGTGGACCTCGCCCATCGGATCGAGGCCGAGCTGCCCGCGAACCCGCAGCTGCAGGCCGATGTCCGCGCGATGATCACCCTGGTCATGACCACGGCCGCGACCTCCCTGGACGCCTACGCGCGCTACAAGGACGAGCTGGGGCTGATGGACTTCATCGACCAGGAGGTGCTCGCCCTGGAGGTGCTGCGCCGCAGCGAGCGCGCCCGCGCCGCCGTCCGCTCCCGGTTCCGGCTGCTCGCGGTCGACGAGTTCCAGGACACCTCCCCCATCCAGCTCGCCCTCTTCCTGGCCCTCGGCGAGCTCGTCGAGGACCTGATCTGGGTGGGCGACCCGAAGCAGGCGATCTACAGCTTCCGCGACGCTGACCCGGAGCTGATGCTCGGGGTGCTGCGGGAGATCCGCGCCGGCTCCTCCGCGCTCGGGCAGGGCACGGTCGCCGACCTCGAGCACTCCTGGCGCTCCCAGGACCAGGTGCTCGAACTGGTCAACCACGTCTTCCCCCGGATCTTCCCGCACCTCCCCCGCGAGCAGGTGGTGCTCACCGCGGCGCCCGAGGCGGCGCGGGCCCGCACCGAGCGCGGCCACCCGGCCGGCCGGATCGAGGCCTGGACCCCGCAGTACAGCGGCAGGCCCTCGCAGGCCAAGCACGCCCGCGGCATCGCCGACGGTGTGCTCGCCCTGCTGGAGGACGACGGGGTGGGCCCCGAGGACCTCGCCGTGCTGGTGCGCTCGAACGCCCAGGCCGCGCAGGTGGTCGAGGCGCTCACCGCCCGCGGCATCCCCGCCTCCGGGGAGGGCGTGCCCGTCCTCGCCTCCCGGGAGGGACGGATCTTGCGGGCCGCGCTCGCGGTCACCCTCGACGGCAGCGACACCCTGGCCCTCACCGAGCTGGTGGACCTCCTGCCCGGCCATCCCGCGCACGGCCGCTGGTTCGGCGACCTCACCGCCGCCCGCGACGACGAGGCACGGCAGGAGACGTTCCGCTCCTGGTGGCAGGCCGACGTGCTCGCCGGGCTGCGGAGCCTGCGCGAGGAGTGCATCTCCCTCACCCCCGTCGAGATGATCACCGCGCTGGCCGACGCCCTCGACCTGCCCGAGCTGATCCGCTCCTGGTCCACCCCGGACCAGCGGCTGCGCACCCTGGACGCGCTGCGCAAGGTCGCTGCCGAGTACGCGGACCGGGCCCGCTCCGCCTCGGCCCCGATCACGCTGACCGGGCTGCGGGCGGTGCTCGACGACACCGACCGCGGGCCGGACCTGACCGGCACCCCGGGCACGGTCTGGGTGGGCACCGTCCACAGCGCGAAGGGGCTCGAATGGCCCCGCGTGGTGGTCATGCAGCAGGACGTCAAGGAGCACGCCGCCACCAGCGGGGTCTTCGTGGTCCCCGCGGAGGAGCTCGACGTGATGCAGCCGCTGGCCGGGCGCTCCCTGCGCTACTGGCCGGCCGTGCTGCCCCGCTTCGCCCCGCTGCAGGAGCGGCTCGCCGCCTCCGCCCATGCGCTGCGCAGCGCCGCGACCGAGCGGGACGAGGCCGGGCGCCTGCAGTACGTCGCGCTCACCCGCGCCCGGGACGTCACCGTGCTCAGCGGGCACGGCTCCTGGCCCGTGCTGGACGCCCTCCTGCCGGAGGGATCCGAGGAGCCGCTGCTGAGCTGGCAGGAGGGGGCCGATGCGCTGCAGATCGGGTCGGTGGCGCTGCCCGCCCTGATCCGGTCGACGGCCACCGAGGTGGACGAGGACTCGCCCACCTACCGGTCGGGGCGCAGCCCGCTGGCCGCGACGGACGTGCCGCCGCTGCCGCCCGCCGCGGCACGGGGCGCGACCGCGCGGTTCCAGGCCTCGGGCGTCGAGTCCCGGGACGAGCTGGGCACCGTGCACGAGCCCGTGCGGATCGGTCCGCGGCTGGTGCGGGAGGGCGATCAGGGCTGGGAGCGGGTGGGCGAGGCCGTGCACGGCTATCTCGCCCTCCCGCTGCGCATGCTCGATGCGGAGCAGCGGGAACGGGCCGCCCGGCGCCTGGTGCAGCGGTGGAGCGTGGAGCGCATGCTCGGCGCGGACGCGCTGAGCGGAGCGGGGCGGGCCTGGCAGGACCACCTCGAGGCCCGGTTCCCCGGCGCGGAGGAGCTCACCGAGCAGCCGATCACCTGGTGGAACGAGGAGGATCAGGTGATGGAGGGCTGGATCGACACCCTGCTGCGCCTGCCCTCGGGCGAGATCGTGCTGGTGGACCACAAGTCGTACCCGGGCGAGGACCCGGTGGGGCACGTGCGCCGGAACTACCTGGGGCAGATGGCCACCTACTCCCGCGCCCTGGCCGCGGCGGGCCGGGCCCCGGCGAGGATCCTGATGCACCTGCCGCTGCGGGGAGAGGTCGTCGAGATCGAGCTGGCCGCGCATGCCCGCTGAGCTGAGCCCCGCACAGGCCGTCGATACCGCGCGCGTGCTGCTGGACGAGGCGCTGCGCAGCGGCGGGCGGCGCCTGCTGGGGGTCGCCGGCGCGCCCGGGGCCGGGAAGTCGACGCTCACCGCGCACCTCGCCCGGGAGCTGCCCGCCGGCAGCTGCACGGTGGTGCCGATGGACGGCTTCCACCTGGCGGATGCGGCGCTCGAGCGCCTGGGCCGGGCGGAGCGGAAGGGTGCGCCGGACACCTTCGACGCCGCGGGCTACGTAGCGCTGCTGCAGCGGCTGCGCACGGCACGGCCGACGGACCCGCCCGTGTGGGCGCCCATGTTCGAGCGCGACCTCGAGCAGCCGCTCGCCGGCGCGATCGAGGTGCCCGCCGACGTACCGCTCGTGATCACGGAGGGCAACTATCTCCTGTGCGGGGAGGGGCCGTGGGCGCAGGTGCGCATCCTGCTCGATGCCTGCTGGTTCGTCGAGGTGCCGAACGCGCTGCGGCACGAGCGGCTGATCGCGCGGCACGAGCGGTTCGGGAAGCCGCCGCGGGCGGCGCGTGACTGGGCGCTGGGGCCGGACGAGAGCAACGCCCGCCTGGTCGCGGCCACCCGCGACCGGGCGGACGCCGTGATCAGCCTGCCTTGACGGTGCGGACGAAGCGCGTGGAGCGCTCCCGCAGGCCGGCGATCTTCTGCTCCCGGTGGTAGGCGAGCAGCGCCGGGTCCTCGGAGCGCAGCTCGAAGGACGACGGTGCGCGCCGCACGTTGCGCGAGCAGCGCAGGTCGGCGCAGATCGCGGTGCCGATGGTGTTGCCCCGTCGGCCGGAGTCGCCGCCGAGCGGCGCCACGAAGCTCGCCGCACGGATGCCGTCGACGATGTCCTCGCACCAGGAGCACAGCAGCTTCTTCGCCGGCGGGCGCGCGGCACCGCGCAGCAGCACGGTCGCCACCTCGCCGTCCAGCTCGAGGCTCACGTAGTGCAGGGTCGGTCGTTTGGCGTCCTGCCAGCCCAGCAGGTCCAGGCGCTCGAAGTCGATGCCGTCGAGGTCGGGCAGCAGGGCGCGCTTCGCGTCTCCCTTGCTGGCGTTGACGAAGGAGCTGCGGATCAGGGATTCGGTCAGAGGGATCATGGGGTCCTCACGAAGGGCGCGCGGCACCGGCCCGTCCGGGGCGGGTGCGCTGCGCGCGGGGAGAGCGGTGGTCGTGACGGCGTGCGGGCACGCCGGGTCACGCCGAGCAGGCCGTGTGGGCCGCCCCGCTTCCTGCAGGCGTCATGCTCATGCCCTGCTCCTCTCCCGTCGCGGACGCGAACACGCTACGCCCCTGCGCGAGGATCCGCCACGGGATGCTCCTCACCCTCAGTCAATGAGGCGGTCCAGCTCCGCGCGCTCCGCGTCGGTGAGCTGCAGCCGCATCGCGGCGGCGGAGTCGGTGATCGACTCGGGCCGGCTCGCGCCCGGGATCGGGATGACGTGCGCGCCGAGAGCGATCTCCCAGGCCAGCACCACCTGCTGGGGGCTGACCGCATGCGCCTCGGCGATGCGCCGGATCTGCGGGAACCTCTCCCCCACCGCGCTCGCGCCGCCGCCGGTGCCGCCCAGCGGCGACCAGGGCACGAAGGCGATGCCGTGCTCGCCGCAGTGCTCGAGCTCGCGGCGGCTGGTGTGGA
>CAZHSL010000138.1:0-6829 GCA_964535185.1 uncultured Corynebacterium sp. | reverse complement strand
CCCGGGTACGGTCAGGGCTCCGCCTCGGACTACCCTGCGCCGGGCTACGGGCAGGGATCGCCCGGCGTCGACACCGGCTCCGGCTGGACCGCGTCGACCGGTGCCGGTGAGCCGCCCAAGAAGGGCTTCATCCAGCGGTTCTGGTGGCTGGGCTGCCTGCTGATCCTGGTGCTCGTGCTGATCCTGCTCATCGCCGGGGGCATCTGGCTGTTCGCTCGCGGCGGCGACGAGAAGGCCGGCGGCGGCGGGGGCACCACCACCAGCCAGGAGGCGACCACCGACGGCGAGGAGACCTCCGCGGAGGCCACCACGGAGGAGGAGACCACCGAGGAGGAGCCGACGGAGGAGGAGACCACCGACGAGGTCCCGACCCCCACGGACCTGCCCACCATCGATCCCGCGGCCGAGGAGGACGCGATCGAGATCGTGGGCATGGACGGCAGCGGCACCCTCGCCGTGCACATGACCTACGCGCCCGCGAGCGAGCTCGAGAGCACCTACGGCGGCACAGTCGCGGAGCCCGAGCACGGCGACGAGTACCTCGTCCTCACCGCCAAGGTGACCGTCGAGGAGGGAGTGCTGAACTTCAACCCCGCGCAGTTCGACGTCATCACCCCCTACGGCGGCGCTGTCACCCGGTCCTCCGAGAGCTACAGCCTCAAGGGCTCCGGCTCCGGCGGCCCGCTCGAGTTCAGCGAGGGCGAGGAGTACACCGTCAAGCTCCTCTTCGACGTCAAGCGAGCCGGTGGCAACGTCCTGAACTTCACCACGTACACGGACGACTACAAGTGGGACGTCCCTGCGTGACCCAGGGTCAGCGCTTCAATCCTCCGCCGAACTGGCCGGAGCCCCCGCACGACGGATGGATCCCGCCGGCTGACTTCAGCCCCGGACGCTCCTGGGGCCCGGTCCCGGCGGGGTGGAGGCTCTGGTCGTCGACCGCTGCCGGCGGTCGCGGTCCGGCCCCGCTGCAGGCGTCCGAGGATGTGCCCGCCAGCGGGGCCCGGCCGCGTCGTCGGGTCGATCGGTACCCGGTGGCCGTCCTCAACCCCGGGATGTGGACGGACAACCACCTCGAGAGCGAGGACTACGGCTTCCCGCCCGCGCAGCCCCGCAGGGACCGACCGCGCCTGCGCCTGGGCCTCACCATCACGGTGACCGCGCTCGGCTTCGTCGTCGCCGCGGCCACGGCGCTCATGTTCGTGATGATCGTCGACTTCGGGGTCGAGGACCTCGCCGAGGTGCTCGGCGGGGCCGCCGGCCACCTCCCCGGCACGGCCGGTGCCGCCGAGGCCGGGACGAGCTCACCGGTACACGGATGAGGACTGCCTCCTCCCGTCGTCAGATCCTGCTGAGCCGCGAGACCCTGCTGGGCCTGGTCGCCGTGCTCGTGCTCGCTGCGGTCTGCGTGATGCTGGGCCTGTGGCAGTTCGGCCGCTACGAGGACCGCGCGGCCCAGGCCGAGGTGGTGCGCAGCAACTACGACGCGGCCCCCGTGCCCCTGGGCGAGGTCCTGCCGGAGCACGGGGCGCCGCTGGCCCCGTCGGACGAATGGACCCCGGTCACCCTGCAGGGCAGCTACTGCGCCTCCGACGACTGCGTGCTGTACGTGCGCAACCGGCAGCTCTCCGGCCGGGTGGGCTTCTGGCAGCTGGCCCCCTTCCGCACCGAGGACGGCACGACCATCCTGGTGGTGCGCGGCTGGGTCCCCTCCGGCGGCGAGGCCTCGCAGCCGGCCGATCCCCCCGCGGTGCCCGAGGGCGACAGGACCGTCACGGTCCGCCTGCGCCCCGCCGAACCGGTGCTCGACCGCGAGCCGCCGCCCGGGCAGACCCACTCGGTCAACCCCCGCCAGTCCGCGGACCTGATGGGACTGGAGGATCCCGACCTGGTCACCGGCGCCTACGGCGAGCTGGCCTCCGAGGAGCCGTCGGCCGAACGGCCCGCCGCGCTCCCCTCCCCCGACACCTCCCTCGGCCCGCACCTGTCCTACGCCTTCCAGTGGTGGATCTTCGCGCTGTTCTTCCCGGGCGCGCTGATCTACCGCACCAGACGCCAGTTCCAGGACCTCGCCGCGGAGGAGCACGAGGAGGCGACCGCGGCATCACCACCGCCGCCCGCCGTCGCGGAGCCCCCGCGGCGCATCGCAGATCATCGCCCCCGCCGCGCTGTCCGCAGCCGGCGCCGGGGCAAGGACGAGGAGGAAGAGGATGCCCTCATCGACGAGCAGCAGCGCTGAACGGGGACGCACGGTCCGCTCCCGGTTCCTGCCCGGTCCGCGACCGCGCCGCATCGCCCACCGCGGACTCGCGGCCGACGGGGCCGAGAACACCCTGCGCGCCTTCGAGGACGCGCTGCGGGCCGGCGCCGACATGCTCGAGACGGACACCCGCGCCACCCGTGACGGCCTCGCGCTCGCGGTCCACGACGAGGACCTCCGGCGCATCGCCGGCGACCCCCGCCGCATCGACGAGCTGCACGCCCACGAGGCCGGGGCGGTGCGGCTGGCCGGCGACGAACCGCTCGCGATGCTCGAGGACGTCCTGGGCACCTTCCGCGACGTGCCGGTCAACATCGACATCAAGGCCCGCTCGGCGATCGGCCCGGCGGTCGCGGCGATCAGCCGCACCCGCAGCGCGGATCGGGTCTGCGTGGCGGGCTTCGACGGGGACGTGGTGCGCAAGACCGTCGCGACCCTCCACGCCGCCACCGGCGTCACCGCGGTGCGCAGCCCCTCCCGCGGCGTCATCGGCCGCTTCGTCGCGGCCCGCTCGGTGGAGGCGCCCCAGGCCGTGATCACCCGCCTGCTCGCCCCCTACGGCGCGCTCCAGGTGCCGGAGAGGTACCGGGGTGTGCAGATCGTCACCGAGGCGAACATCGCCGCCGCTCACCGGGCCGGCTGCGAGGTGCACGTGTGGACCGTCGACGAGCCGACAGCCATGCAGGATCTGCTGGTCAAGGGCGTGGATGGTATCATCACCAATCGTGTCGATCTGCTCTCGGAGCTGCTCGACGGCGCCTGAGCCACGAGGACCGACCCGGCCCCCGGGAACAGAATCGGCCCCGTCGGCGTTGACATCACCGGGCCGCATCACCCGCAGACCTCTCCGGACGGCGCACCGTCCGACCCCATCCCCGGCAGGAAGCGAGAACCGCATGAACAGCCGCAGCCTGCGAGGCACCCGACTGGGCTCCCTCTCCATGGAGACCGACGAGGGCGTCCTCGCCGCACCGCGCCAGGAGGCCGTCTACGACTGCCCCAACGGCCACACCATCGTCCTCCCGTTCTCGGTCGAGGCCGACGTCCCGGCCGTGTGGGAGTGCCGCTGCGGTGCCTCCGCGCTCCTGCGCGACCACGAGCGGCCCGAGGAGAAGCCCGGCAAGCCCGTGCGCACCCACTGGGACATGCTCCTGGAGCGCCGCAGCGAGGAGGACCTCCAGGTGCTCCTCGACCAGCGTCTGGAGCTGCTGCGCGCCGGGAAGCTCCACCAGCGCCGGAACCTCTGACCGGATCCGCGCACGACGCACAGCGCCCCCGCTGCCGCCTCATGGCGGAGCGGGGGCGCTGTGCGTCGTCCGGGCGGGCGCCCGGCGCTCACTCCTGGATCAGCGTGGGCGGGGGATCCTCCCCGCGATCACGGGGCCGGTTCTCGAGGATGATCTCGCCGTCGATCACCCCGGTGCCGGACCGGCGGTACAGAACCGTGCGCGCGCTCTCGGCACCGCTGCCCAGGCCCATCGCCCTCACGGCGCGTCGCTGGACAGGGGTGAGCAGCAGCACGATCCCGATGAGGTCGGTGAGGACGCCGGGGAAGAAGAAGAACAGCGCGGCCACGAGCGTGAACGCGGGGCGCGAGAGGTGGTCCTGGACATCGCCGCGGCCGCGCACCGCCCGCACCAGGGAGCGCAGGCGCACGAACGACTGCTGACCGGCGGCGACGACCAGGGCGATGCCCACCACCCAGCCGATCGCGATCGCGAGCACCGCCCACCACAGGCTGGTGTTGAGGCCGATGAGGACGAGGATCGCGAGCTCGACCAGTCCCAGCACGATGATCAGGGCGGGGACGAGCGACCCCCGCCGGGATCCGCTCCGCGCCGAGGCGGAGCCGTGCGCGGCGGGACGAGCCGAGGCGCCCTGACCGGAGGGCTGCTGTGCGGCCACTGGGGCTCCCTTCCTGAGGCGTCGGATCGGTTCAGACTAGCGCAGGGCCTTGCGAAGGCCCTGGGCGCGACGTGACAGTCCCCAGGACGTCACCTTCACCAGCGCCTCGCCCACGATGCGGGAGGACATCTTGCTCGCCCCCGCGGTGCGCTCGTCGAAGTCGATCGGCACCTCGGCGATCGCGGCGCCGAGGTCGCGGGCGCGGCGGGTCATGTCGACCTGGAAGCAGTAGCCCTGGGAGGCGATGTCCTCCGCGATCAGCTGGGTGAGGAGCTCGGCGCGGAACACCCGGAACCCGGCGGTCGCGTCGGTCACGCCCAGTCCCAGCAGCGCGCGCACGTAGAGGTTCGCGCCGCGGGAGAGCAGCAGGCGGTGCAGCGGCCAGTTGTGCACCGCTCCCCGCGGCACCCAGCGGGAGCCGATCGCGAGGTCGGCTCCGCGGCGCACCGCTTCGAGCAGCCGGGGCAGCTGCTCCGGGCGGTGGGAGGCGTCGGCGTCCATCTCCGCCAGCTGCCGGTAGCCGCGCTCGAGTCCCCAGGCGAAGCCCGCGAGATAGGCCGGTCCCAGCCCCTGCTTCCCGGCCCGGTGCAGCACGTGCACGGCCGGGTCCTGCGCCGCGAGGGACTCCGCCCACTCCCCCGTCCCGTCGGGCGAGGAGTCGTCGACCACGAGCACATCGACCGAAGGCACCGCGGCGCGCAGTCGGGCGAGGGTGCCGGGCAGCGCCTCGCGCTCGTCGTAGGTGGGGATCACCACCAGGGTGGGCGGCAGGTCGGCGTTCGACGGGTGCACGTCACTCTCCTCTGCGGCGGCGGGGTGCGGTGCGGGCGAGGGCGCGGCGGTCGCCTCCCAGCGCGGCGAGCAGGCCGACGGCGCCGACGGCGCCGAGGCCGATCGCGATCCAGGGACCGGCGGCGACCGCGGGCGTGATGCCGGTGCGCAGGGGCACGTCGGCCAGCAGCGCGCCCTGCTCCCAGTGGTCGACGAAGTCGATCCGCCGGCCGGTGGGGCTGAGGATCGCCGAATGGCCGACGGTGGAGATGTGGACCACGCTGCGCCCCGACATCACGGCCATGACCCGGGCCTGGGCGAGCTGCTGGATGGCCTCGTGCGAGTCGCCGAACAGGGCGTTGTTGGACTGGACCACGATGACCTCGGCACCCTCGTCGACCACGTCCTGGACCAGCGAGTCGTAGGCGATCTCGAAGCAGATGAGGATCCCCACCCGGTCCTCCCCCTGCCCCAGGGCGCCGAGGTCCATCACGCCGACCTCCTCGCCGGGGAGCATGTCTACCGGGACCAGATCGACCTTCTCGGAGAGCCGGCTGAACAGGTCGCGCATCGGGATGTACTCGCCGAAGGGCACCGGGTGGCGCTTCGAGTACGCGTACGGAGTGGTGTGCTCGGGGGTGAACAGCACCGACTGGTTCAGCCGCTCGGACTCCCCCACCTGCACCTGGGTGCCGACCAGGATCGGGGCATCCGCCTCCTCGGAGGCGGCGGTGAGCCGTGCGGCCAGCTGCGGGTCCTGCCGGGGGTCCCAGCCCGTGGAGTCCTCGGGCCAGACGATCAGGTCCAGTGCGGTGCCGTTGCCCCCGGTCTGCTCGATGACCTGGTGCGTGACGTCGAGATGGTTCGGGAAGACGTCATCGGGCATGGTGTAGGAGACGGGGTCGATCTCGCCCATCGACCCCTGGACGGCGGCGACCGTCATGGTGGGCCGGTCAACGGGAGCGCGGTTGATCGGGTGCGGGACCACGACCGTGGCCAGCACCGCGGCGACGGCGATCGCGAACGGCCACACGCCGGAGAAGCCGGTGAAGCCGCGGCGGCGGCGCCCCAGCATCGCCAGCGCCCCGAACAGCAGCAGCTGGCCGAGCAGGGCGACGACGAACGCGAGGCCCGCGATCCCGATCCACGGCGCCAGGTGCAGCAGCGGCGACTTCGCGAGGGCGAAGGCGCTCGCACCCCACGGCAGCCCTCCCCAGGGCACGCTGCCGCGCAGGGCCTCGAGCGCCACCCAGAGCGCGGAGACGACGACCGCGCTGGTCACGCAGAGCCCGCGGCGGACCATGACGGTGCGGGCCAGCAGCCCGAAGACCACGACGTACAGCGCCTCGAACACGCCCAGCGCGATCCAGGGGGTGGTGCCGGCGTAGGTGTTCGCCCACTCGGTCAGCGGGACGAACAGGGCCAGCCCCCACAGCAGCGAGACCAGCCCGGCGAGCCAGGCCGAGCGCACCAGCAGCCCGGCGCCGAGCAGCGCGATCGCGACGGGCAGCAGCATCCACAGGTCGTAGGGAGGGAAGGCGAGCAGCGCGCAGACGCCGCCGCCGACGCCGCACAGCAGCGCGATCGGCCAGGGCGTGGGATCGAACTCGTCGCGGGGCCGGGTCGTGCGTCGACGCGACCCGGTCGCTGCGGCGGTCGCGGTCACGCCTCGCCCTGCCCGCGCGGGAGATGCTGGGGACGGTCGTGGAGGATCCGGCCCTCGACCACGGTGCGCAGCGCGCGCGGGGTGCCCTGGTCGAGGTCCGGCAGCAGCGGGGTGCGCGAGCGCGGATCGGTGGACCAGCTGTCCACCCGCTCGGCCTTCGACTGCACGGTGAGGTCCCACGGCTCCCAGACCACGAAGGTCGCGGGCAGGCCGGTCTGCAGGCTGCC
>CAZHSL010000137.1:0-6919 GCA_964535185.1 uncultured Corynebacterium sp. | reverse complement strand
GGCACGTAGGTGTAGGTGAGCTTGTCGTCGCCGATGCCGTTGCCGATGGCGTTGGCGACCACCACGTTCCCGGCGAGGATCGCGCGGACCAGGCCGGGCACGCCCAGCACCGAGTCGGGGCGGAACACCTCGGGGTCGAGGAAGTCGTCGTCGGTGCGCTTGTAGATCACGTCCACGCGGCGCAGCCCGGCGGTGGTGCGCATGTAGATGCGCTCGTTGCGCTCGACGAGGTCCGAGGCCTCGACGAGGTCGACCCCCATGGTGCGGGCGAGCAGGGAGTGCTCGAAGTAGGCGCTGTTGAAGCGGCCCGGCGTGAGCACCACCACCGTGGCCTCCTCGTCGGGGATGTCCGGTGCGGCGGCCTGCAGGGCGGCCAGCAGCCGGCCCGGGTACTCGCCGACACGGCGCACGGGCCGATCGGCGAACAGCTCCGGGAAGCCCTGCGCCATGGCACGGCGGTTCGAGAGCACGTAGCTGACCCCGCTGGGGGTGCGCACGTTGTCCTCCAGCACGCGGAAGTCGCCGTCCCCGTCGCGCACCAGGTCGATGCCGGAGATGTGGATCCTCACCCCGTTGGGCGGGGTGTAGCCGCGCATCTGGTCGACCACGTAGGTGGAGGAGGTCACCAGCTCCTGCGGGATCACCCCGTCGGCGATCGCGGACTGGTCGTTGTAGAGATCATCGAGGAAGCGCTCGAGCGCGCGCACCCGCTGTGCGATCCCGGCGGAGACCCGTGCCCACTCCTCGGCGTCGATCACCCGCGGGATCGCGTCGATCGGGAAGGGACGCTCCTCCCCGGCGTGGTCGAAGGTGATGCCCTGGTCGAGGTAGCTGCGGGCCAGCGACTCCGAACGGGAGCGGAACTCCTCGAGCCCGAGCCCGGCCAGCGCGTCGTGCAGCGCGCGGTAGGTGGGCCGCACCGTCCCGTCGGGCGCGAACATCTCGTCGCCTCCGGCACCGGTGCGGGCGCTGTGGAACAGCGAGGTGGCAGACATGTCTACCATTCTCACACCACCCCCGATCCCGTGTGTCCCGGACCGATGAAGTGGCCGGGGCCGACGAGGAAGCGAGCACCATGTCCCTGTTCTCCCGGCTCCTGCGCACCGCGGCGCGCTCACCCGAGGTCCGTCGCGGGGTGCGCGACATCGGGCGCGCCGCGATCCGGGCGGTGACGCAGCGGTCGCAGGGCGAGCAGGTCCGGAGCGCCGGCCCGGACGGGCGTCCTCGCAGCGGCGGCGCCGGGGAGGGCTCCGCCGCGCTCGCCGATCGTCGCGGGGGCGGCGCGCCGGCGCTCACGTACGCCCCGCGCCCCGACGATCGTCCCGATCCCGGTGAGGTCGTCTGGTCCTGGGTCCCCTACGAGGAGGACATCACCCGGGGCAAGGACCGGCCCGTTCTGGTCATCGCGGAGGAGGACGCCGCTCGCGGGGGCTCCGACGGCTCCGGCCGGGTGCTGATCGCGCTCATGCTCACCTCGCGCGATCGCACCGCGGACGGTGCCGTGGCCACGGACGAGCACGGGTCGACCT
Organism: uncultured Corynebacterium sp.; assembly: GCA_964535185.1. Taxonomy (GTDB): domain Bacteria; phylum Actinomycetota; class Actinomycetes; order Actinomycetales; family Dermabacteraceae; genus Brachybacterium. The sequence continues at coordinate 5,390 of CAZHSL010000137.1, read as the reverse complement.
GGGTCGACATCGGCACCGGCGGCTGGGACCGGCAGGGCCGCCCCTCGGAGGTCCGTGCGGACCGGCTGCTGCGCCTGTCCCCCGAGGCGGTGCGACGCGAGGGCGGGCGCCTGGATCAGCAGCAGTACGACCGGGTGGCCGACGCGGTCCGGGCCGTGCACGGCTGGTGAGCGCCGGCTCCCGGCGCCGTGCCGGATGCCCGAGGAACCGCATGCGGGCGAGGCGAGACACGGCGCACATCGGATGCGGTGAGCAGGCCCTGCTCTGGTAGGGTTCTGCACCGTATGTGTGACATACCGTCCGGTGTGCGCATGACGTGGCCCCGCCGTGTCAGGGGCGGCGACTCGTGCGACCCGGGCGAGTACCCGTGGCAGCGATCCGGTGCCGACGTCTCCAGGCGAATCCCCACCGCCGTCCCCGTCGGTCCCGTCCCTCGGCAGTCTCGGACGATCCACCGCAGCAGCACAAGAGAAGAGTCTTCGTGGCAAACATCAAGTCCCAGATCAAGCGGAACAAGACGAACGAGAAGGCGCGTCTGCGCAACCGCGCCGTCAAGTCCGAGCTCCGCACCTACACCCGCAAGGTGAAGGCCGCCGTCTCCACCGGTGACGCCGAGGTGGCGGGCGAGGCGCTCAGGACCGCCTCTCGCAAGCTCGACAAGGCCGTCTCCAAGGGCGTCATCCACCGCAACCAGGCCGCGAACCGCAAGTCCGGTCTCGCGAAGCTGGTCGCCGGCGTCAAGTGACCCGCGGCAGCCGTCCGGCTGCCTTCCCCGGCTGACGGGGTGATCGAGGAGCCCGGTGCGCAGTGATGCGCGCCGGGCTCCTCGCTGTCCGGGGTGGGTGCCGGCCCGGGCGGGTCGCGGGGCCTGCGGCGAGGGTGCGGGATCAGTGCGCGCGGCGGGCGCGGCAGATCCCCATCACCATGCGCTGCACGGACCACTGGGGGTCGCGTCCGGCGCCCTTGACCTCATGATCGGCGCGGGCCACCGCTTCGAGGGCGCGGGCCAGTGAGCGGTCGTTCCAGTGCCTGGCCTCGCGTCCGAGGTTGCGCAGCATCCAGTCGGGCATGCCCAGGGTGCGGGGGCCGGCGCCGGGGGCCGTGACCTTCGCCAGGGACCGCATCTTCGAGGCGATGGCGGCGACGATCGGGACCGGGTCGGCTCCGGCCAGCTGCGCCTGTTGGAGCAGCTGCAGCGCCTCCTGCTCACGCCCCGCGATCGCGGCGTCCGCGACGGCGAAGGCGGTGGACTCGACGCGCCCGGCGGTGAGCGCGTGGACATCGGCGACGGTCACCTGCGGTGCCTGCTCGCCCGGATCGGGGGTGGTGTCCTCGATGAGCTGGCGGCTGATCGCGGCGAGCTCGGCCAGGTCGGTGCCGAATGCGTCCACCAGGGCGATCAGGGCCTCGGGCTGGATGCGGCGCTGGGCGCGCGCGAACTCGGCGGCGACGAAGGCCTGCTTGTCCGCCGCGCGCTTGACGGGGCTCGCGTCCACGCGCGGCACCTTCGCCCTCTTCAGCGCGTCGAGCAGCTTCTTCCCGCGGTTCCCGCCCCGGTGGACGAGGACCAGGGTGACGTCCTGCTCCGGCGCCTTGACGTAGTCCAGCAGCTCGAGCACGAGGGAGTCGGGGGCCGCCTGCAGCTCGGGCACCACCACGAAGCGGGGTTCTCCGAACAGGGAGGGGCTGGCCACCTGGGCGAGGGCGCCGGGGCCGGCGGCGTCGCCGGAGAGGTCGTGGACCTCGACCGTCGGGTCCGCCTCACGGGCGAGGCCGCGCAGGCGCTGCACGGCCCGATCGGCGATCAGGCTCTCGGTGCCGTGGACCAGCACGATCGGTGCGAGGGCGACGCTGTGCCACTCGACATCGCTCACGGGGGCTCCTCACTGCAGGGGGGACTGGCTGATCCTATCGGGCCGGGCCGACGCTCCGCGGCGCCGCCGCGTCGTCCGCCGGGAGCACCACGGTGCCGTGCACGTCGCTGCGCAGCACGCCGGCGCGGGTCTCGCGCAGCAGGGTCAGCGCGTCCTCGGTGGGGTGGCCGAACTCGTTGTCGCGCCCGGCGGGGACCAGTGCGAGATCGGGCTCGAGCTGCCGGTACAGCGGGGCGTGCTGGAAGCGGGAGCCGTGATGGGCGACCTTGACGATGTCCGCCGGGCCCGGATCGAGCGCGGCGAGCTCCTGCTGGGCGGCGGGCTCCAGGTCCCCCAGGGAGACCAGGCGGGTGCCGTCCTCCCAGAGGGCCTCGATCACGATCGAGCAGTCGTTGGCGGCATCGCCCTCCCCTGCGCCGTGCTCGGCGGCGCTGGTGCGGTGGGCGTCCTCCGCCGAGCCCGGCCACAGCACGCGCAGGGAGAGCCCGGGGCGCTGCCAGGTCCTGCCGGTGGTGGCGACGGTGGTGGGCGCTCGGGGAACCGTCTGCCGTGCGGCCTCCGGCAGCGGGCAGATCCATTGCTGCTGCGGGGTGCGGCCTCCGGTCAGCGCGGCCCTGCCGCCGGTGTGGTCGCGGTGGGGGTGGGTCAGCACCAGCAGGTCGATCCGTCGCACCTGCAGCCGGTCCAAACACTGCCGCAGTGCGGCCGGGTCGGGCCCGGTGTCTATCAGGACGGTCGCCGCCTGTGCGTCGGCCGGCCGGGGCCGCAGCAGCAGGGCGTCGCCCTGGCCGACGGCGCACATCGCCACCGTCCACTGCGTGCCGGCGGCGACCGGGAGCAGCCGCACCGCTCCCGGCGTGAGCGCCGCGACCAGCAGCGCCGCCACCGCCCACCGGGTCAGCGGGAGGCGGCGCGCCGCCACGGCGATCGCGGCGACGAGGAGCACGGCCACGGCGAGCAGCGCCCCGGGCGCTCCCTCGGGCACGGCGATGCGGGAACCGGGCAGCGCGTCGGCGGCGCGGGCGATGAGCAGCACCAGGTGCGCCCCGCCGGCGGCGAGCGTCCACAGCGCCTCCGCGCCGGCGGGCCAGAGGGTACCGAGCACCAGGGCGAGCAGCCCGATCACGGTGGACGGGCCCACCAGCGGGCCCACCAGGATGTTCACGGGCACCGCCCAGGCCGACACCTCCGGGGTGAGCAGGATCAGCACCGGGGTGCACGCCAGCTGGGCGACCAGCGGGACCGCGATCACCAGTGCGGCGGTGCGTCCCACCCTGCCGCGGCTGAGCTCGGTGAGCGCGCTCGCCAGCGGTGGTGCGGCCAGCAGGATGGCCGCGGTCGCCAGGGCGGACAGCAGGAAGCCGACGGAGGCGGCGGTCACGGGATCCAGGACGGACCAGAGCGCGACGGTGAGGGCGAGAGCGGCGACCGGGGAGGCCCGCACCCCGGCGAAGCGCGCCGCCAGCAGCGGGACCGCCATCGTGGCCGCGCGCTGCACGCTGGGCTCGTCCCCGACCAGCCAGACGTATCCCGCCATCACGATCCCGCCGATCAGCAGCCGGGGTCTGCGCCGCACCCCGCACAGCAGCAGCGGCCCGAGCACCGCGGCGAGCACCAGCGCGATGTTCGCTCCGGAGACGGCCACCAGGTGCGAGATGCCGGCCCGGCGCATGATCTCCTCTGTCTGCTCCCCCATCCCGCGGGTGTCCCCGGTGGTCATGCCCCGCACCAGCGCGGCCTCGTCGGCGGGCAGCGACGAGGTCACCGCCCGCGCCTGTCTGCGCAGCTCGTGCCGGGCGGCCCGGGCCCGGCCGGACAGCCCAGCCGATGCCACCGGGTGCACCTCCGTCGCCCGCAGGACGACGAGCGTCCCGCTGACCGCGACGCGGCCGCGCACGTGTGCGAGGTCGCCGTCCCGCACCCTGGCCAGGTCGTGCACCGGCTCCCCCGAGGCACGCACGAGAACGGGCAGCGAGGCGGGCAGCGTCACCTCCTCGCGCCCGATGCGTGCGACGCCCCGGACCGTCCGGGCACGCATCTGCTGACCGCCGCGGGCCCAGGGCGGCCCGCTGGCGGGCGGTGCGGGATCCGCGGCCGCGATGACGGTGAGCTCCACGACCAGCCCCTGCTGCTCGGCGAGCACGAGGGCCTCGTCCGTGCTGCCGTGATGCTGCAGGGCCGGGAACAGCAGCGCCCCGGCCAGGACCACGATGCCCAGGTGCGCGAGGATGCTGCGGCCCGTGGTCGATGCGCCCGCGAGGACGACCGCGGTCAGCGCGAGGGCGACCAGCACCGCGCCCCCGGCGACGGCGGCCGCCGTGCCCGCGGTGATGCCGAGCACCGCGAGCGCCCACACGCAGGTCGCCCCCGGCAGCAGGCGCAGGTCCGCGCGCGTCACACCGTGGCCCGTCCACGGATGTCCTCGAGGGTCGCCGGGCCGATGCCGGAGACCTCCAGCAGCCCGTCCACGGAGGTGAAGGGGCCGTTCTTGTCCCGATGCTCGAGGATCCGCTGAGCGATCGCCGGGCCCACCCCGGGCAGCTCCTCCAGCTCCGCGGCATCGGCCGTGTTCAGGTCGATCGGTGGCCCATCGGCGGCGTCGGAGGGCTCTTCCGCGTCGGTGGGGCCGGTGGGCTGCGGTCGCGGCACCTCCCCCGGCACGGGGACATGGATCTGCTCCCCGTCGGCGAGAGGTCGGGCGAGGTTGACCGCCGAGAGGTCGGCCTCGTCGGTCGCTCCGCCGGCGGCGCGCAGGGCGTCGTCGACCCGGGCCCGGCCCGGCAGCCGCACGACGCCCGGATCCGCCACCGCGCCGGAGACGTGGACGACGATCTCCGCGTCGGGTTCGGCGCCGGACCCCGACGCGGGCTCGGCATCGGTGCCGGGCTCTGCACCGGTCTCGGGCTCGTCGTCGGCGGAGCCGGGCGCTTCCGCGGCAGGGTCGGACGGGGCGTCCGCAGCCGGGGCAGGGGCGTCTTCGGCGACCGTCTCCAGGGGGATCGCCGATCCCGACCCGGACAGGTGCACGACCCCGAGGGCGATCAGCACCAGCACCGCGATACCGGCCAGCGCCGACGGCGAGGGCGAGGGCATCGCGAAGCGCCGTGTCCGCTGCGGTGCGGAGTGGTCCCGTCGATCGATCAGCGCCTGGCCGGGCCGACGGTGCTTCCCGGCACGGTCGCGGCGCGGCCGCCCGGCTCCGGTGTGTGCTCCCATGACCGCGACGCTAGGCGGCGGATGCCCGCAGCTGCTGCACTCCCCGCATCGCTGGGGACGGGCGGGGCCTGGGGAGGAACGGTGGGCCGGGCGGCCCCCGGGCCCGCGACCGATCGGGGACGGTCAGAGCCCGAGCATCACGAGCCACTGATCGAGGAACACGATCGCGATCACGACGATCACCAGCAGGTACCACGCCGCCGTGAGCAGCACCCAGCGACGCAGCAGGTTCGCCAGCGGCGCCGGCGGCCGCAGGTCGCCGCCCTCGATGGTGCGGGCGAGGGTGGCGAAGAACATCGG
>CAZHSL010000136.1:0-6919 GCA_964535185.1 uncultured Corynebacterium sp. | reverse complement strand
CGAACTGGCCGATCCCGACGATGCCCAGCGTGAACGACATATTTCCTCCTTGAAACTAACTGTTGGGGGAAACGCTACGCCAGGATTCCTCGGCGCGGCAAGCGTCAGCGGGGCGCGGGGTCGAACGGCGGTGCCGACGGGTGGCACCGCGGGGGCGGCACCTGGGAGATGGCGAGTGCGCCCCGGAGTCCCTCCTGGGGGGCGGAGCCATCGTCCAGCTCGCTCGTTCTACGCATCCCGCGCCAGGAACACTCCGAGCAGCGCGGCTGCGATCACCGGTGCCCACACCGCGATCCGCTCCAGCAGGCCCACGATCCCGAACGCATCGACCGAGACGACGACCGCGAACGCCGCCGCCGACCCGATGACCGCCGATACCAGCGCCGCCGTTCTCCACTCTCTCCGACCCCACGTCACGAGGGCCAGAGCCACGGCGGACGGCCCGACCACGATGGCGGTAAGAGACACGAGGGCATGCAGCACCAGATCGACGTCCAGGGGAACCAGCCCGGTGAGGAACGTGCTGACTCCCATCACGACGAGTGAGACGCATGCCAGACGAGGGCGCAGCCGGCCGGGGCCCGCCGGAATGCGCCACAGAGCGATCGCCGCGAGGATCACGGCGATGCCGGCGACCAGCCATGACGCGTTCAGCACCGCGTGCAGGGGCGAGCAGACCTCCACCGGACCAGAGGGGTAGTCGATCGATGTGCACGTGGTCGCGGCGAGATCACTGATGGTCTGTCGCACGGGGCTGTACGGTGCACGGGACGCGATCATGGCCACGATCTCCACAGGGATCGAGACAGCCTGGATCAGCAACCCCGCGGCCGCGAGGCGACGTGCTGTCGGTGCCGGCCCGGAGGGCGGTGCGTGCGTCATGACGACGATGCTCAGAGGCCGGCGCGGACCACGTCAACGTCCGGCCGCAGCATTCCTCCGAAGGGACGAGGGTCTTCTCTCGGGGTCAGCGTGATGATGCTGACCGGGCCCCAGCGCCGCCTCGGACGCGACAGGCTGCGGGCCGTGCCCCCTGCACCCTCGGAGGCAGGCCACCGATCACCCGACTGACCGATCGCGCTGGGCATCCCCCTAGAGGCGGCGCCAGCGGCCCGAGCGCCACACATCGCGCCAGGGCGGCACCTCGTTGCCGCGGGCGGCCATGCGTCGCCGCAGCTTCGCCCGGGCGAGGAGCATGCCGGTCACTCCGAACGCCAGCAGCGGCAGCTGCACCGCGAAGGCGAGGCGGAAGGACGCCAGGTCGTAGTGGCCGTCGGGGCGCAGCAGGTCCAGCACCACGCCGATCAGCAGGATCGCGGTGAGCCCGCCGATGAAGCCGCCCATGATCACCACCCCGGTGGCGGTGCCGAGCCGGTGGCGGGCCAGATCCGTGCGGGGGAAGTCGAAGCCCACACTGCTGGCGGGGCCGCCGACGGAGAAGCCGGAGACCAGCAGCACCAGCAGCCAGATCGGCGCCGGCCCCGGCCACAGCACCAGCGCCACCAGCGGGACCACGATGGTCGCGACGATCAGCAGCACCAGGGTGGAGCGGCGCAGCGGGTGGCGCTGCGTGAGTGCGCCGATCACGGGGCCGGCGACCACGGCGACCACCACCAGCACGGTCATGATGGCGGAGGCCGCGGGACGGCTCAGCCCCTCCCCCGCGGTGAGATACGGATAGCCCCACATCATGGAGAAGGCGATGCCGGTGAACCCCGCGGTGTAATGGGTGAAGAAGCCCAGCTGGGTGGCAGGGTGGCGGATGATCCGTCCCACCACGACCGGGATCCGGCGCAGGTCCTGCCGCATCCGTGGTCGCGGCGTCCCCGGTGGGGTGGCCCGCACCACCAGCAGCACCAGCAGTGCGGCGATGGCGCTGAGCGAGGCCGCCGAGGAGAAGGCGGCTCCCCAGCCGGCCAGGCTCAGCACGGCCACGAAGGGCACGGCGGAGGCGATCTGGCCCACCTGGCCGAGGATGCCGGTCAGCTGCGTCAGCACCGGCACCCGCGAGGCGGGGAACCAGGCCGGCACCAGGCGGACCGCGCTGGAGAAGGTCAGGGCGTCCCCGGCGCCGAGCACGATGCGGGCCGCCATCGCCAGGCCCAGCGTCTCGGTCTGCGCCATCACCAGCTGCCCGCTCGCCATCAGGAGCGCCCCGGCGATCAGGGTGACGCGGGAGCCGTAGCGGTCCAGCAGCGTCCCGGCGGGGATCTGGGCCAGGGCGTAGACGGCCAGCTGCAGCACCACGAAGGTGGAGACGATGGTGGCGGAGGCGCCGAAGCGGTCCACGGCCTCCAGGCCCGCGACCCCCATGGTGGTCCTCTGCAGCACGGCGATCGCGTATGCCGTGACGGCGGCGATCCACACCACGTAGGCCCGGGCCCCGCCGAGGGCGGGGACGGCAGGGGAGGTCATGGAGATCCTTCGGTCGTCGGGACGGGGCGGGAGGCAGTCGGAGTGGACGCCTCGGGCGCCCTTCCCCCACTGGCCGGGCCCCGACCATGCTCGATCCTATCGGTGACCTGGGCTCCTGGGTAGTGACGTCGCGCTCGTCACCGGAGCCCCGGCCACCGCCCCCGGATCCCTCAGCGTTCGCGCCAGGCGCCGCCGATCGAGACGAGAAGGTCGTTCGCCTCCTGCTCGGCGATGGTGGCGCGCACGCCGTCCGTGCCGTAGGCGCGCAGCACCAGCCCGCGGGCGTCGGCGAACTCCGCGAACTCAGCGCTGCGCTCCCCCGTCGGGAAGTACACGAAATTGCCCTGGCTGTCCGGCAGCTGCCAGCCCTGCTCGGCGAGCGCGCGCAGCACGCGGGAGCGCTCGGAGCGGACCCATTCGGCCCGCCGCTCGAGCTCCTCCTGCACCTCCGGCGCCAGGCTCGCCAGCGCCGCGGCCTGGGCGGGGCGGCTGGCCGCGAAGGGCACGGCGACCTGACCCAGCGCCGCGGCCAGGCGCGGATGCGCGACCGCGTAGCCGATGCGCAGCCCGGCCAGGCCCTGCAGCTTGGAGAAGGTGCGCAGCAGCACCACGTTGCCGTGGCGGCGGAAGATCCCGGCCGTGCCCAGCACCGTGGCGGGGTCGTGGAACTCGCGGTAGGCCTCGTCGATCGCGACCACCACCTGGTCCGGGACCTTCGCGAGGAAGTCCTCGACCTGCTCGGTGGACAGCGAGGGCCCGGTGGGGTTGTTCGGCGTGCACAGCAGCACCAGCCGGGTGCGGTCGGTGATCGCGGCGGCCATCGCCTCGAGATCGTGCGCGCCGTCGGCGGTGACCGGCACCTGCACCGCCGTGCCGCCCTGAGCGCCCACCAGCAGCGGGTACGCCTCGAAGGAGCGCCAGGCGTAGACCACCTCGTCGCCCTCGCCCACCAGGGCGCGCACCAGGTCGGCGGTGACCGACACGGAGCCGTTGGACAGCGCGATCTGGGAGGGCAGGACGCCGTGGCGCTCCCCCAGCGCCTCCCGCAGCGCGGTGCCGGCCGCGTCGGGGTAGAGGGACATCTGGTCCAGGGAGTCGATCACGGCCTCGCGCACCGCCGGGATGGGCGGGAAAAAGGACTCGTTGGAGGAGACCTTGAAGCGGCGGACGCCGTCGTCGGCCGACGGCTTGCCGGGGACATAGACCGGCAGGTCCTCGAGGGTGGGGCGCAGACGGATGTTCTCCGCAGGCTCCAGGGCATCTGCCTGCGACGCTGCGGCGGGGTCGGTCGACGGGACGTTCGGCGTGGACATGCGTTCCAGGATAGGGTGAACCCGCTGACGGTCCGGCGCGAAACCGGGATTCCGCCCGCCCCGGGGCCGGAGCCCACCGCGCGGGCACGGTCCGCCTCCCCATGGGGACTGCTCCCCATCGCGCTGCGCCGGTGCGTCGGGAAGACTGCGGGTCACCGTCGCCTGCGAGGCGACGCGGGCGAGGACAGGGGGACAGGGAATGTTCATGGGGGCCGACACCGTGCAGCTGCGCGGTCACGCCGGACGCACGCACGACGAGTCACGGCATCTCACGGAGCTGCTGAGCACCGTGGAGGGCCGCGCACTCGCCGTGGGCTGGTCCGGCCCCGACGCCGACGCCTTCCGCGAGAGCGTGCGCACGGCCGTGGCCGAGGCCCGCGCCGCCGCCCAGCTCCTGGACGCGCGGGGCCGCGAGCTGAGCGAGCACGCGGACGAGCAGGACGACGCGTCCGCCGTCGACGGCGGGAACGGCGACGGCCGTCTGGGCGCCCCGGAGAAGTCCTCCGGACCTCACGGTCCCTCCCCGGCGCCGTCGGACGACCCGGGATCGGTGCCACGGCCGGCACCGCTGGACCCCTCGCTGCAGGAGGAGCTCGACGGCCTGCTCGAGGAGGCGCTCGAGCAGGGGCTGTTCGAGGACGCCGGCGGGAACTCGCGGGATCTCGACGCGCTCGCGGACCGGCTCGCCGAGCTCACCGGGCAGGAGCGCGCCGCCTTCGTCGCGAGCCTCTCCGACGAGGAGCTCGCTGCCCTGCGGTCCGTGATGGACGAGGACGGCGAGGGCTGGTTCGGGATGGGCGGGAACACCGACTCGTCACGGCGCGCGCTGCTCGACGAACTGCTGCGGGATGCGCACCCCGAGGACGTCCAGCGCCTCTCCGACGCCTTCCCCCAGCTGCATCCCGACGGCCGTGCCGGCGGCGACGGCGCCCAGGGGACGCACCGCGTCGATCCCGACGGCGCGCTCACACCGCCCGGCGAGGTGGTTCCCGAGGACGCCTCCTGGAGGGACGTCGACCAGGGCGACTACGGCGACTGCGTCTCCCTCGCCACCCTCGGCATGGTGATGCAGGACGACCCGGACTGGGCCGCCGAGCACGTGCAGGACAACGGCAACGGCACGGTGACCGTCGTGCTCTACGACGATAACGGGGACCCCGAGCAGATCACCATGCCCAAGGAGCTCCCGGCCACCGACGGCCATCTGAACTCCGCGGGCGACGACCTCCTGATGGACGATCCGAACGCCCCCACCTGGCCGGCCTACGTCGAGCGGGCCCTCGCGATCCAGATGGGGGGCTCCTACAGCGACATCGAGGGGCACGGCAGCCCGGAGGTGGGTCCCCGTCTGACCGGACAGGACGTCACCACCGTCCAGCCCACGGAGGCGGACACCGCCTTCGACGCCGCCCGCAGCGGTGAGCGGATCATCATCGGGACCTCGGTCCCGCCGCCGGGGACCGAGCACCCCCCGGGCTGGGTGGGCGGCCACGGCTTCTGGGTCGAGGGCGTCTCGACCAACGCCCAGGGCGAGGAGATCCTGGTGTGCCGCAACCCCTGGGGCGCGGAGACGGAGACCATGGAGCTCACCCGCGAGCAGTACGAGCAGTGGACATCGAGTGCGGAGATCCATCATGACTGACCAGCCGCCCGCCTCCCCGCCCGAGGCCGCCGGGGGCACGCGTCACCGCCTGGTGCCCTCGGTCGGCGCCAGCATCCCCCGGGTCCCGCCGCTCGGCGACCAGCGCCTGCGGCTCACCCTGGGCGGGATCTTCCCCGGATCCGGCGATGCCGCCCCGACGATGACGATGTACGCGTACCCGGCGCCGGCGCTCACGGGCGCGGAGCCGACCTGGCGCGGGCTGCGCGAAGGATCGCGCCGCCGCATCGGGCCCTGGACGGTGCATGTCGAGACGATCACGGAGGAGCCGCCCGAGGCCGTGGTGCGCGTGGTGGTCGAGGACGCGGGAGCGACCTCGTGACGGCCCGGCGCTCCGTGCTCCCCGCGCCCACGACGTCGGCCCGCCGCAGGGGCGGGGCCGGGCGGCGCCGTCGCCTCGCCGCCGCGCTGCTGAGCGCACTGATCCTCCCCCTCGCGGCCTGCTCGCTGCTGTCGCTGGACCTCGGGGAGCCGACGGACGGCGAGCCGTCGGCCGCGACGACGCAGGGCGATCCCTCGGCCGGGGCGACGGACGGTCCCACCGGCGACGAGGCGGACTTCGCGGCGACCTGCACCGGCGAGGGGCGGCTGCAGACCAGCGGGTCCACCCAGGGCACCGATCACGAGACGCAGAACGCGCAGGGCGAGAGCTTCCGGTACGCGGTGGTGATGATCCTGCCCGAGGACGGGGGCGAGCCCTCCGCCGAGCTGCGCCTCCAGCTGCCCGGCGGTGACTCGGAGGACCTGCCGGGCCTGCACCTGGGCGAGAGCGCGGAGTTCGACGACTGGACCCTGACGATCCGCTCGATCTGTGCGGACGGCGTGGGATTCGACGCCGAGATCACCGGCTGAGCGCCGAGGCGCGCCTTCACGGCGCGCCCCGGCCTGCACGAACGGCCGACAGCCGGTCCGACCGGTGCGGACGACCGTCGCCCGGCCTACCCGGCCAGGAGTGGGGATACCCCCGGTGCGCCGACCGTCCACGGCACGGACAATGGCTCCATGAGATTCCTCGGCCACATCATCGTCACCGGCCTGGCCCTGTGGGTCACCGCCCTCCTCCTGCCCGGCATGCACCTGGGCGACGACAGCGCGAGCACGCTCACGCAGGTGCTCACCATCGGGGCGATCGCCCTGATCCTGGCGCTGATCAACACGATCGTGAAGCCGATCCTGGAGTTCCTCACCTTCCCCATCACCTGCGTGACCCTGGGCCTGTTCCAGCTGGTCATCAACACCCTGATGCTGCTGCTGGCGAGCTGGGTCTCGGGGCTGCTGGGGCTCACCCTCACCTTCGACAGCTTCTGGTGGGCGCTCGGGGCCGGCGTGATCATCGGGATCCTCTCCGCGATCGTCGAGGGGATCACCGGGCTCGGGGACACGCACCGCGAGCGGAGGCGCTCGGCCGGCGAGTGAGCGGCGGGTCCGCGACGGGGACCCGCCGTCGCGGGCCGCACGGATTCTGGGACAATGCCTCCCATGGCTCACTCCTTCGCGGACATCTCCCCGCAGATCGCCCTGACCCCGCTCG
>CAZHSL010000135.1:0-6935 GCA_964535185.1 uncultured Corynebacterium sp. | reverse complement strand
GGCCACTGGTCCGCGATCCTCGACGAGCTGCAGCAGATCCGTCGGCCCAGCTGGGCGCTGATCTCCCAGAACGGCCATGTCAACGGTGTCCACGGCAGCACGCTCGTGATCGGCTTCCGCACCGATGGCCTGGTCAACGCCTTCCATCGCGGCACCGCCGCGCAGAACCTCGCCGATGCGGTGCGCCGCATCATGCACGTCGAGGTCACGGTCGAGGCCGTGGTGGGGGACGACCCCGGGCCCGGCGGTGCTCCCGGTGCCGGTGGTCCTGGCCGCGGCCCGGGCGGCGGTGATGCCGGCGCCTCCGGGCCGGCGGGTCCCGCAGGCCCTGCAGGCGGCGCGGGTCCGGCCCGCGGCGGTCTTGCGAGCGGCGGCCCGGCGCCGGCACGAGGATCCGGCTCGCCCGTCGGCAGCGCTGCGCCCGATGCCGCCGGAGGCGCTGCGCCCGCGGCGCCCGCTCCTGCTCCGACGGCGGGAGCACAGGAAACCCCCGCGCGCTGGGGCGATGCCGTCTCCGCGATGGCGCCGCGCGAGCCCGCCCCCGGCGTGCCCTCGCCCGCGCCCTCACCTTCTCCCTCGCCCTCTGAGGAGGAGGCGCCGGCGCTCTCCGCCGGGCAGCGTGCATCCGAGCGCGCGCTGCGGGCGGCGGAGCGCGCAGCCCAGGCGGGGCGTCCCGGCCCCTCGTCCGAGCGGGTCGAGGACTTCCCGCCGGAGCCCGACGACCCCTTCCCGCCGGACCCGCGGGACGACTACCAGCCGCGTCCCCCACAGCCTGCCGGCCCCGCCAGCGAGACAGCGGCCCCGCAACCGGGCGGCGGGCGCTGGTCCGAAGCCCTGCCCGGAGGGGGCGAGGCGTCCGGTGACCATGCGGCACCAGCGGCGGCCACGCCCGGTCCGGCGCCGAGCGGCGAGATCCCCGTCGTGGAGGACGAGGGGCGCGACAGCCTCCCGCCCGAGCAGCCCCGCACCTACGGCCAGAACGCCCTGCGCCGCGCCCTCGCCGAGGGCCGCGTCGTCCACTCGCGCCCCGCACAGCACCTCACGGAGACCACCCCGGAAGGCACCGGCGGGACCTGGGCGGAGCAGACCGGCACCACCGCCGGTGAGGCGCCTGAGCAGGGGGAGCAGCCGTCGGGGGCCGGGCGTCCCGCACTGCAGGCAGTGCCTCCCATGGCGTCGGGGTCGGCCGACGGCGCACCGTCGGCAGAGGACGCGCCGCCCGCCTCCGCAGGCGCGGACTCCGCCTCCGCCCGGGCCGCCGCCTCATGGGGGACCGCCGCGACCGTGCCCGCCCCGGCGGCCTCGGCTCCCGCCCCGTCGGAGCCTGCCCCGTCGGGCGCCGGTCCCGCTGCGCCACCGTCGGCCCCGCGCAGCGGCGCCGCGCTGGTGCGCGAAGCGGCACAGGCCTCCCGCGGTGCCGGTCAGCGTCCCGGAGGCCTGCGTGGCCCCGGCTCTGCGGACCCGGCCGCGGACGCCGACCCCACCGGGGGCGCGACCCGTGACGACGAGGACGCGGTGGTCACCACCCGCAACGGCCGCGAGGTCGTCGAGAAGCTCCTCGGCGGCAAGGTCCTCGAGATCATCGACGAGAACCGCAGCTACTGAGCCGCGGCGGCCCGCCGCGTCCTGCGCAGCCTGGGCGGCCCTGAGCGCGTCGCTCAGACGTCCCGCGGCTCGAGCATGCTGAACAGGTCGGTGCGCAGGGTCGCCGGGTTCACGTCCGGGGAGGGCGGGGTCACGTAGAACTCCCAGAACGGGTAGGTCATCTGCTCCTCGGACTCGCCGATGTCCTCGGTGAACGCTCCCCACTTCTCGGCCAGGCCGCCGTACCCGCCGATGTGCGAGATCCAGCCGACGCGGCCGGCCGGCAGCACGGATCCGGTCACCTCGAACCCGCTGGGCAGCGTGAGAGTCCTCGTGAGCGGGGTGTCGACGGGGAAGCCGACCTCCAGATCGGCGGTGGAGACCGGAGCGCGGTGATGCAGCGCGAACGCCGGACCGATCAGCCCGATCCCGACCTCCTCCAGCGCCTCGGCCAGGTGGGAGAACGTCCCGTCCATCAGGGACGTCATCTCGTGCATCGGGAAGTCCCGCTGCGAGACGACGGCGGTGGGCACCTCGGGCGCCTGGGCCACCTGGCACTCGGCGGCCGGTTCCGCAGCGTCATAGGGAGGCGGCATCGACGACATCGGTCCACGTCCTGTTCAGAGTCGACAACGGGCCGTGCCGGACGGCCACGACCCGCCCTGACGCTACCTCGCTCACCCGAGGGTCGCCACTTATCCCTGCGGGGAGGGGACGTGCAGGTCGCGGTCGACTCCGGCGAGGTCGAGAGCCAGTTCGCAGAACATCGAGTTCGACCACGAGAACCATTCGCGGGTGAACGTGGTCGGCTCATCGACGTGGACGCCCTCGTGCATCATCCCGGTGCCGCCGTCGGTGCGGATGAGCTGGTGCAGCAGGCGCAGCTTCTCCTCGCGGTCCGCGGTGGTGAGGCCCTCGACGCTCTTCGCGATCGGCCACACGTGATCCTTCGGGGTGTGCGGCGAGCCGACGCCCTCGAGGTGCAGGCCCGCGTAGTAGTACGGGTTCTGCCGCGACAGCACCGCGGCGCGGGTGGCGACCTGCACGGGATCCTCCGCGTCGGCGCAGCCCAGGTAGGGCAGCGACAGCAGGCTGGGCACGTTCGCGTCGTCCAGGAAGCGGTGCTCGCCGCGGCCGTCGATCTCGTAGGCCCAGATCCGCTGCCCGTCGGGCCCGTCGATCATCCCGTGCTCCGCGAGCGCCGCACGGATCTCGGAGGCGCGCGACCGTGCCTCGGCCGCCTCCTGCGGCGCCTGCACGACCTGCTCGAGCAGCACGGCGAGACGCTCGAGGGCGAGGGCGAGGAAGTGGTTCCCGGGGATGTTGTAGCCCAGCTCGCAGGCGTCGTCCGAGGGGCGGAACCCCGCCCACACCAGGCCGTTCGGCGCGGTCAGGGAACCGCGCCCCTCACGGGCGAGGGTGTCCTGGGCGGGCACGCCCGCGCGCTGGAACCGGTAGGCCGAGCGCTCCTCGTGATGCTGCTCCGTCGCGACGGTGGCCAGGATCGCGCGCGCCGCGGGCAGGAAGCGCTCATCCGCCCAGGAGGTGTCCCCGGTCGCGCTCCACAGCCGCCATGCCAGATCCGGGCCGTAGGAGAGCGAATCCAGCTCGAACTTCCGCTCCCACGCCCAGGGGTTGTCGAACTCGGTGGCGTCCTCGTCCCAGTGCGAGTTGTCCGGCCGACGGTTGAAGGCGTTGGCGTAGGGATCGATCTCGATGTACTGCCAGTGGCGGCGCAGCAGGCCGCTGAGCAGCGAGACCAGCATCGCGCGGTCCTCCTCGGCGCCGACGCCGCCGGCCACCAGGCGCAGCAGCGGCATCAGCTGGGCGGCGGAGTCCCGCAGCCACATCGCCGGGATGTCGCCCGTGATCACGAAGGTGGTGCCGTCCTCGTCCACGCTCACCGTGGTCTCGGCCGTGTTGCGCAGGTACGCCACCACCCGGCCGGCGATCTCCTCCGCGAGGGAGCGGTCGGCGGTGGTGTCGGACAGGCCGTTCAGGACGCGCTCGCGGACGGCGTCGAGCAGGGGATCGGGCAGTGTGACCACGTCACTCCTCGTCGAGGTCGGGCTGGCGGGCGCGGCTGGGCGGGCCCGGTGAGGGCGGGGCACACTGTATCGGCACGCGACGGGTGCTGTCGGTGCGTCCGGCAGGCGCACGGCGACGGTCACCCTGGGGCGGGCGCAGCGGCGGGCGTGGCCGGGTTCTGCTCACAGCCCCGGCCCGCCCGGCATCCCCGGTCGGCCCGGACAACTACAGTTGGCCCCGTGTACGAAGGCATCGTCCAGGACCTCATCGACGAGCTCGGCAAGCTGCCGGGCATCGGCCCCAAGTCGGCGCAGCGGATCGCGTTCCATCTGCTGGACGCCGACGATGCCGGCGTGCGCCGGCTCGCGGAGGTGCTCGTCCAGGTCAAGGACACGGTGCGCTTCTGCGAGATCTGCGGGAACGTCTCGGCCGACGAGCGCTGCCGCATCTGCACCGACCCGCGCCGCACCGACGAGGTGATCTGCGTGGTCGAGGAGTCCAAGGACATCATCGCGATCGAGAAGATCCGCGAGTTCAAGGGCCGCTACCACGTGCTCGGCGGCGCGATCGACCCGATCGGCGGCGTCGGCCCCAACGATCTGCGCATCACCCAGCTGATGAGCCGTCTCGGCTCGGGCGAGACGCAGGAGGTGATCCTCGCGCTGGACCCGAACATCGAGGGCGAGGCCACCTCCGCCTACCTCTCGCGCCTGCTGGGACCGCTCGAGGTCACCGTCACCCGCCTCGCCTCCGGCCTGCCCGTCGGCGGCGACCTGGACTACGCCGACGAGATGACCCTGGGCCGCGCGTTCCTGGGCCGGCGCTCCGTCTGAGCATCCGAGCCCGGATCCCGTCGATGACCTCGCCCCACGCCCGCCCCCTGCCCCCGCTGCGAGATCTCCCGCCGCCGCAGCGGCTGCCGCAGGAGTCCACCTCCCTGGTGCCGCCGGCGGAGATCATCGCCGAGTCCAAGGCCGCCCTGCGCCGGCGCCTGCTGCAGATCGTGTGGGCCCCCGGCCTGGTGCTGCTGGGGCTGTGGTACGTGCTGCTGTGGCTGTACGTCTCCGGCGCCTCGCCCACCTTCTGGTTCTTCTCCCTGCTGGCCGCGCTCGGGAACGCGACCTACCTGGACAGCGCGATCGTGGGCCTGGGCTTCACCCCCTCCGGCCTGGGGACGGCGTTCATGCTGGTGCCCGCGGCCGCGACGCTGCTGAGCCTGCTCACCGCACTGCTGGCGCCCGCGCTCGTCGCCGGCGTGCTCCCGCGCCGCTACCTCAGCGAACAGGCCTTCCAGCGCGAGGTGTCCACCCGCGTCACGGCCACGCTCATGCTCCCGCCGGTCCTGGTCGTCGTGGCGCTGCCGGTCACCGTGCTGCTGGAGATGCCCCAGCCGTGGTCCGGGCTCGGTGCCGGCGCGCTGTCCTCCTGGTGCCTGGGGGTCGCGATGCTCCTGCTCGCCTGGGCGTGGGTGCGCCGACTGGTCCCGGCCTCGAAGCTGCTGGGCATCACCGACCCCGCCTCGCTGCTGACCACCGCCCGGATCGACCGCGACCTCGACAGGCGGGCCGCCGCAGCCGCGCAGGTGCAGGCGCAGGACCGCCGGCACCTGCCGCCGAACCTCGGCACCGAGGCCCTCGGCGCCGCCGCCACGATGCACGGCGCCCTGCGCGCGCTGGGCCTCATCGCCCGCGCCAGCCTGATCTGGGTGGTCCCGGCCGCGGCCGGGATCGGATGGCTGCTGTTCGGGATCACCGACCTGGTCACCGTGATCTCCCGCCTGAGCGCCGCGGAGCTCACCCAGATGAGCTCGCCGCTGCGCTGGCAGCAGCTGGTGGTCACGGCACCGATCCTGCTGCTGGTGCTGCTGGGCCTGGCGCTGTCCCCGGCGCTGTCGGTGATCCTCGCCGCCCCCCAGCGCGACCAGGTGCGTGACCAGCGCACCCACCAGGAGTGGACGCACCGTGCGCGCGTCAACCCGTGGGAGGCCCGGGTCGTCGCGCTGAGCGGCTGGTTCGGTGCGGGCTGGTCGCTGCTGGGAGCGGTCCTGGCCGCGGTGGTGCTGCAGCTGCTGCAGCTCGCGACAGCGCTGACCTGGGCCTGGATCGTGATGATCGTGCTGGTGCTGGTGCCGCTGCAGGGCCTCGCCGTCGCGTCCGCGATGCGTTCCGGCCTGCGGGACGTGCTCTACGGGCCCGCCGGCGACTACATGCGGCGCGAGAGCCCCTACGCGCTGGTCGCCCCCGAGGTGGGCACCCGCGCCGACCGGGCGAAGGACCCGGCGGTGCGCGCCGCGCTGCGCAGACGGCTGCAGGCCGGGGGAGGGGACCACTCGCTGGAGATCTTCGACCTGGACGCCGCCGGGGAGCGGCTCTGGGTGGACGACAGCGCCCCCGGCGCGACCGATACCGCCGTGCGCGAGGCGGACCTCGCCCGCGGCACCCTGCCCGACTTCGGCGGCGAGGGCTCGGCCTTCACCGGCGGCGGGCAGCGGCCGGCGGAGCTCGTCGGCCCGCCCCACGACATCCCCGACTCGCTCGGCGAACTGCGGGACCGGCGCCGCTGACCGGTTCGGGTCAGGGGTGCCCCTCGGCGGGCGCGCGCGGGTAGCCGTGCCGTCGACCGGCCCTCCCGTCGGCCGACGATCGAGCGGGCCCGCCCCCGACGGGCGTGCGCGCGGGCCTCCCATCGGCCGCCGCTCAGGCGATGCGCGTGCCCGCCCCCAGGCGCCGGATCGGCACCGCGAGCCGCCGGACCGCCACCGCCAGGGACGCGCCGCCGGCGAGCAGCCAGAGCCCCAGCCCCATCGGCCAGACGGGCCGGTTCGGCGGGGCACCGAGGTCCGCGGGATACCCGGCCTGGTCCGGTTCGCAGTGGTTGTTCAGGGCGGGGTGGGTGATGGTGGCGGCCGCGCGCACGCCCGACTTCACCAGGCGCAGCACATCCAGGTTCTCCTCCTCGTGCCTCCAGATGTCCTCGGGCACGGGCGGAGCGGCCTCGGCCAGCAGCACCACCGGGTTGCCCCACAGCAGCGGCATGCTCAGATCGATCCGCGGCACCTGCTCGGTGCGGGTCTCCGCCGTGCACCGCTGCGCGCCCGGATCGTCGGAGAACGTCGAGTAGTAGCTCGTCACCTCCCGCTCCTGCTGGAGGAACACCGCCGAGCTGCCCCACGCGATCGGCAGCACCGCCGTCACCCCGAACACGATCACATAGGCCAGCACCACCGAGCCCAGCTGCCGCTGCGTGATCGCCGAGAGCCCCAGACCCACAGCGGTCACGCACAGCGTGAGCAGCACGATCACCAGCACCGTGCGCAGGAAGTA
>CAZHSL010000134.1:0-6946 GCA_964535185.1 uncultured Corynebacterium sp. | reverse complement strand
GACGTGATGATCTCCACCGAGGACACCTCGGCGATGTCCCGCAGCTGCTCGGAGCCGGACGCGTCGGCGTCCTGCTCGATGTCGTGGTGGTCGGCGTGCTGGTGATCGGTCACAGTGGGTTCCTCCAGGGTCTGGGTGCGGTGCGGTGGGACCGCGCGGTTCGGGCGCCTCACGGCGCGGGTGCAGGGGCGGTCAGCCCTCGAGCGGCAGGGTGCCGCTCTCGCCGATCTGGACGAGATCGAGGTGCAGACCGGTCGGCTCGGTGCCGACGGGGACATCGAAGACGGCATGGAAGGTCATCGAGGCCTCGGGCGGGACCACGCTGAACGCGGTGGACTCCGCCGTGTGCGCGAGCGTGGCCTCCTGGTCGGCCGGGAACGACCCGTCGGCGCTCTCGAGCTCGACGTCGCCGCTGCCGATCTGGACACCGGTCGCCGTCGGATTGTCCACCTCGAAGGTGACGACGACGAACTCGCCCTCGGGCTCCAGGCGGGAGCTCGAGTCGCCCACGGCGCGCACGCCCACCTCGGTGCTCACCTCGGTGACGATCACGCCGCCGATCTCGGTGCCGCCGGAGGCGCCCGCATCCGCCGAGCTCGGCGAGGCCTGATCCTCCGAGGCCGCGGGAGCGGCGGGCGCGGAGGGGGAGAGGGCGCGCATCGCGAGGACGCCTCCGCCGACCACCACGAGCAGCAGCAGCGCTGCGGCCGCCGCGATACCGGCGATGAGCAGGGGACGCGGCCGCTGCGGAGCGGCGACGGGTTCGGCCTTCGGCGCCGGCCGGCGGTTCGGTCGCGCCGGCCGCGGCGGCGGGGTGGGGAACCCCTCCGGGATCGGGCGCAGCACGGCGCGCGGAGCGGTGGCGCCGTGCAGGCCGGTGGCCGGGTGGAGACCGGTGGCGGGATCCTCGCCGGGAGCAGGCGGCGCCGCGCCCTCCGGGCCGGTCGGGCCCTCCGCAGCGGCGTCCGGGTCGGAGGAGCCGGTATCCGCGGCCCGCAGCCCGTCGGCGCCGGCGGGCTCCAGCGGGTCCTCGCCGTAGCCGTACGCGTGCGGGTCGGTGCCCTCCGGCGCGGGCTCGCCGCGCCGGTCCTCCCCGTCGGTCGCGTGACGGTCGGTCTCCACCAGAACTCCTTGCTGCTCGCAGCTGACGGGCGCGATGCACATCACCTGGACGGCCGGCGCGCTCCTGCTAGGATAGACGACTGGAACAGGTCGAGACCCTCGTCATCAGTTCCTCAAGTGGAGTCCCTTCCCACCTCGTGGCGAGCCGCCCGGGAGCCCTCCGGCTCCCGGCGAACAGCCGCTGGGTCAGTATCATCGCAGCCGCGCCTCACCGCGCGGCGAGCGGGCAGCGATGTCCGATCTGCGCCGTGGCGCATGCACCTTGGGGCCTCCGCATGACATGCGGGGGCTTTCGTCGTCTTCCGACTCGACACAAGGTGAGGAGCCAACATCAGCGAACAGCGCATCAACGGTCAGATCAGGGTCCCCAAGGTCCTCCTGGTCGGGCCCGCCGGCGAGCAGGTCGGCGAGGTCCGGGTCGAGGACGCCCTGCGTCTCGCCCAGGAAGCAGATCTCGACCTGGTCGAGGTCGCGCCCGGCGCGAACCCGCCGGTCGCCCGTCTCATGGATTACGGCAAGTACAAGTACGAAGCCAACCTGAAGGCCCGTGAATCGCGCAAGAACCAGGCGAACACGGTCCAGAAGGAGATCCGGATGGGCCTGAAGATCGACACCCACGACTACGAGACCAAGCGCCGCAACGTCGAGAAGTTCCTCGACGGAGGCGACAAGGTCAAGGTCATCATCCGCTTCCGCGGCCGTGAGCAGGCCCGCCCCGAGCGCGGTGTCAAGCTGCTGCAGCGGATGGCCGAGGATGTCGCGGACTACGGTTTCGTCGAGTCGCACCCGCGGCAGGACGGCCGCAACATGGTGATGGTCTTCGGACCTCACAAGAAGAAGGCCCAGGCCATGGCCGAGGCCCGCAAGCGCAAGACCGATGCTGAGAAGGCCGCCGCCCGGGGCAAGGACGTCGCGTCCGAGTCCACGAGCGGCACCGAGACCGGCGCCGAGTCCTGAGAAACGTCACAAGGAGAACAGGCAGATGCCGAAGAACAAGACCCACTCGGGTACCAAGAAGCGCGTCCGCGTCACCGGCTCGGGCAAGCTCATGCGCGAGAAGGCCAACGCTCGCCACCTGCTGGAGCACAAGTCCTCCACCCGCAAGCGCCGCCTGGGCAGCGACACCAATGTCGCCAAGGCCGACGTCAAGCGCATGAAGAAGCTGCTGGGCCGCTGATCGCCCATGCGGGAGCCGAGCTCCCGCGCCCCTGAACTCACGATCTAAGGAGAATCACGTGGCACGCGTGAAGCGGGCGGTCAACGCCCAGAAGAAGCGTCGGGAAATCCTCGAGCAGGCCAGCGGCTACCGCGGCCAGCGCTCGCGCCTGTACCGGAAGGCGAAGGAGCAGGTGCTGCACTCGCAGACCTACAACTTCCGCGACCGCAAGAAGCGCAAGGGCAACTTCCGCCAGCTGTGGATCCAGCGCATCAACGCCGCGGCCCGCGCCAACGGTATGACCTACAACCGCCTCATCCAGGGCCTCGGCCTCGCGGGTGTCGAGGTGGACCGTCGCATGCTCGCCGAGCTCGCCGTGAACGACGCCCCGGCGTTCGCCGCCCTCGTCGAGGTCGCCAAGAACGCCCTCCCCGAGGACGTCAACGCCCCGGCAGCCTGACATCGCGGCACGACCTGCGATGACCGAGCGCCCGGACCAGTCGCCGCTCACCTCCGCCCGCTCCGAGCGGGTGCGGAAGGTGGCGGCGCTGGCCGGGCGCTCCGCGCGTCGCAAACAGGGACGCTTCCGCATCGAGGGGCCGCAGGCGGTCCGCTCGCTGCTGGCACACCGACCGGACCAGGCGCTGGAGGTGTTCCTCACCGAGCCTGCGGCCGGCGAGCACCCCGAGCTGGTCACCCTGGCCCGTCGCGCCGACGTGCCCCTGCGCACCGTCGACGAGCAGATCCTGCGCGCACTGGTCCGCGACACCGCGGCCGGGGACGCCGCGGGGGAGCGGCCCGCATCCGCCGCCCAGGGGACCCTGGTGACCCCGCAGGGCGTGGTCGCCGTCGGCACGCTGCCGCCCGAGGACCCGTCGGCCGTCGCGGACGCGCTCGCCGCGCTCCCACCGGCCGGGCCCGCCACCGTCGTGGTGCTCCACGAGGTCCGCGACCCCGGCAACGTGGGCACCCTTCTGCGCACTGCGGACGCCGCCGGCGCCGACCTGGTGCTGCTGACCCGCACCAGCGCGGACCCCCGTTCCCCCAAGGCCGTGCGCGCCTCCGCCGGCAGCCTGTTCCATCTGCCCGTGCTCGCCGGCGCCGAGATCGACGACGTCCTCGCACGGCTCGACGCCGCCTCGATCACCGCAGCGGCCACCAGCGGGTACGCCGATTCCGAGCTCTTCGACGTCGAGCTGCCCGCACGGATCGCCTGGATCCTCGGGAACGAGGCGCACGGGCTGGACGAGGACACGCTCGCCGCCGCACCGCTGCGGGTGCGGATCCCCCTGGCCGGGCACGCGGAGTCGCTCAACGTCCACACGGCGGCGACCGTCTGCCTCTTCGAGACCCTCCGGCGCCGACGGGCAGGGGCATGAACGCCGTCTCCCAGCGCGCCGGCGCCCTCGCCCTCCCCCTCCTCCTGGTCCTCACCGTCGCCGCCGCCCTGGCCGGCATGGCCGCGACCGGCGCCCTCGTCCCCGCCCAGCTGGTCCCCGCCTCCCCGCTGGTGACCTGGGGACTGCCCGCAGTACGTGCGCTGCACCATCTGGGGCTGCTGCTCGCGATCGGCGCCGGCGGCACCGCGGTGCTGCTGCTGCCGGGGCCCGGTCGCCGCGAGGTGACCACCCTGGATCCGCTGCGCCGCCGCACGGTGCGCCTCGGCGCCGCAGGCGCGCTGCTGTGGGCCGTGGCCTCCCTCGCCCTGATCCCCCTCGGCGGCCTGGAGGCCACCGGGGCGGGCACCGACCTGAGCGTGTGGCGGATCGCGCTGGCCGGCGAACTGGGACGGATCCAGCTGGGCATCACGGTGCTCGCCGGACTCAGCGCCCTCGCCTACGCGCTCGCGCGCTCGACGGTGCTGGCCTGCTGGGGCCTGGCCTTCGCCGGCCTCGGAGCGGCCAGCCTCGGCCTGGCCGGGCACGCCGGCTCCAGCCTCGACCACATCAACGCCGTCAACGCCATGTCGGTGCACCTGGTGGCGGTGAGCGTCTGGGCCGGCGGGCTGCTGGTGCTGTTCCTGCTGGGCGGCCGCATGGACGAGGCGCAGGCGGTCACCGCGGTGCGCCGGTTCTCGCCTTGGGCGCTCGCCTCCGTCATCGCCCTCGCCCTCAGCGGCCTGCTCAGCGCATGGATCCGTCTGTCCGGCTGGTCCGACCTGCTGACCACCGGGTACGGGCGGGTGGTGCTCGCCAAGGCGCTCGGGCTCACCGCCCTCGCCGTGATCGGCGCCCTGCAGCGCCGCCGCCTCGGGGACAGGATCAGGTTCCGCCACCTCGCCGTGACCGAGGGCCTGGTGATGGCCGTCGTGATCGGCGCCTCGATCGCCCTGGGCCGCTCCGCCCCGCCGGTGCCGCAGGAGATCCCGGCCGTGGGGGAGCTGCGGACCCTCTCCCTCGTGGGCTACCTCCCGCCGGAGCGCGAGTTCTCACCCAGCACCATGTTCACGGTGGTCCAGCCCGACTGGATCGCCCTCGCCCTCGCCGTCACGATGGCCGGGCTCTACCTCACCGGTGTGGTGCGGCTGACCCGCCGCGGGGACGCGTGGCCGTGGGTGCGGACGGCCTGCTTCCTCGCCGGCTGCCTCGCCTTCGCCTGGGTGATGAACGGCGGCGCCGCCGCCTGGGGCAAGTTCCGCTTCGACGCGCACATGATCCAGCACATGGCGATGATGATGATCGTGCCGCCGCTGTGGGCGCTCGGCGGCCCGGTCACCCTGCTGACCCGTGCCGTGGCGCCCCGCACCGACGGTTCGCGCGGCGTGCGCGAATGGGTGCTGGCCGCGCTGCACTCCGGGTACTCGCGCCTGGTCTCCTCCCCGCCCGTGGCCGGGCTGATCTTCGTGGGCTCGCTGATCATCTTCTACTTCTCGCCCCTGTTCGAGATGGCGATGCGCCACCACCTCGGGCACGTGCTGATGGCCGTGCACTTCCTGGCCTCCGGCTATCTCTTCGCCTGGGTGCTGATCGGCGTCGATCCCTCCCAGAAGCCGATCAACCCGGTGCTGAAGCTGATCACCCTGCTGGTCACGCTCGCGTTCCACGCCTTCTTCGGGGTGGCGATGGTCTCGGCGACCTGGATCGTCGCGAAGGACTGGTACACGCAGCTGGGGATGTACTCGCTGGATCGCCTCGAGCTGATCCAGGTGCGCGGCGGCACGATCATGTGGGCGATCTCGGAGGTCCCCACCGTCGGGTACGCCATCATCGTCGCCGTCATGTGGATGAAGTCGGAGGACCGCCGCGCCCGCCAGTACGACCGCAAGGCGCAGCGCGACGGCGGCGCCGAGCTCGCCGCGTACAACGCCTACCTCGCGAGCCTGCGGGGTGAGGGCGATGCCGCCGACGAGGCGGAAGAGCCCACCGGCGGCGCCCAGGGGGAGCGCGGCGAGGGGCCGTAGCACCCGCGCACAGCAGGACGGCGGCGACCCCCGAGGAGGATCGCCGCCGTCCTGGCGTGGTGAGCTCGGTGCGAGCTCCTGCGGCTCAGAGCCAGTCGCCCTGCGCGGCCCGCTTCTCGGCACCGATGGTGGTGTCCGGGCCGTGGCCGGTGTGGACCACCGTGTCCTCCGGCAGCGCGAACAGACGCTCCCGGACGGACTGCTCGATCGTCTCCCGCGAGGAGAAGGAGCGGCCGGTCGCGCCCGGGCCGCCCTGGAACAGGGTATCGCCGGTGAACACGGCACCCAGGTCCTCGCAGTAGTAGCAGGTCGAGCCGGGGGAGTGGCCCGGGGTGTGCATCGCCTCGAGGTCCACGCCGGCGATGGTGAACATGTCGCCGTCGGCGACGTCGTCGTCCCAGGCCAGGTCGCCGTGGGTGAGCTGCCAGACCTCGCGGTCGGCGGGGTTCAGCAGGATCGGTGCCTCGAGCGCCTCGGACAGCTCGGGGGCGAAGCGCACGTGGTCGTCGTGGGCGTGGGTGAGCAGGATGCCCACGCACTCCCGGTCGCCCACCAGCTCCTGGACGGTCTCCACATCGTGCGGAGCGTCGAAGACGATGCACTGCTCGTCGTCGCCGAGCACCCACACGTTGTTGTCGACCTGATGCGTCTCGCCGTCCAGGCTGAAGGTGCCGGAGGTGACGGCATGGGAGAGTCGCGCGGTCATCGGGCCACCTCCACCACGGTGCGCAGGGTGTTGCCCTCGTGCAGCGCATCCAGCGCCGCATCCGTCCCGGCCAGATCCGTGCGGCCGGTGACGAAGCGGTCCAGCGGCAGCCGGCCCTGCAGGAACAGGTCGATCAGGTACGGGAAGTCCCGCTCGGGCAGGCAGTCGCCGTACCACGAGGACTTCAGCGCCCCGCCGCGGCCGAACACGTCCAGCAGCGGCAGGGTCAGCTCCACGTCCGGGCGGGGCACGCCCACCAGGACCACCCGCCCGGCGAGGTCGCGGCCGTAGAAGGCGCTCTCGTAGGTCTGCGGGATGCCGACCGCGTCGACCACGACATCCGCGCCGTGGCCGCCGGTGAGCTCCTGGATCCTCTCGGCGACCTGCTGCGGGGAGAGGCCCTCGGTGTGCACGGTGTGCGTGGCGCCGAGCTCCTCCGCGGCGGCGAGCTTCTTCTCGTCCACGTCCAGGCCGATGATGGTGGTGGCGCCGGCGAGCCGCGCCCCGGCGATCGCGGCGCAGCCCACGCCGCCCAGGCCGATCACGGCGAGGGACTCGCCGC